>CATPBV010000077.1 GCA_955652345.1 uncultured Solirubrobacteraceae bacterium
CGATCGGGGTCGACATAGCGGCGCGGATCCCGATTGGCCGCACCGTAGACCAAGAGCACCCTGGAACCAGCAGGCAGCAGCTGCCCATGAAGCTCAACGGGTCGTGTCGTATCTCGAGCCAACACCTGGACGGGGGCGTCGAAGCGCAGGAGCTCCTCGACCGCGTCCGGTAGCCGCGCGAGGTCCTGCGACAACCAGGCTCGTTGGTCGGGATGCTCAGCGAGGTGCAGAAACGAGTTGGACAGGAGGTTGGCGGTTGTTTCGTAGCCGGCGATGTAGAGAACGATCGCAACCTCGGTGAGCTCGTCGAGGGGAGCTGCTGCGGCGGAGTGAGCCTCCGCGATGGTGCGGAGCACGCCGTCGCTCCGGCTGGCGGTCGGATCGAGGATCATCGACTCGAAGTACGCTTGGATCTGCTTCGACGCGGTGCGTGACGGGGCATCGGGAGCCGGGTCGATCCACAACCGGTTGTCAAGCCACAGCATCTCGAAGGTCTCGCGAAGGAACTCGAGGTCGGTTTCAGGGGTCCCGAGGAGCGACATCGTCACCTTCAGCGGGAATGGCCAGGCGACGTCTCTGCCAAGGTCACCCCCACCGGCCATCAGGACCGGTTCGATGAGCTGATTCGCGATCACGGTGGTGGTCGACTCGTGCTCGCCGATCTTCTTCGGCGTGAAATGCGCCTTCACGATCCGCCGCAGCACGTCGTGCTTGGGTGGGTCCAAATCCAGGAAGCTGTTCAGGCCAAGGCGCACGCCGACGTAGTCCGGGTCCGCGCACGGCATGCTCGAGAACGTCTCCCAATCACGAGCAGCCTCCTGTACATCGGCGAAACGGGACAACGCCCAGAAGTCGCGCTCCGGGTTGTGATAGACCGGCGCCTCCTCGCGCAATCGCGTGTACAGCGGGTACGGGTCCTCGGCAGTGAGGTCGGCGAACGGGTCGTAGACGAGCACTGCCGAATCCGGTTCCCGCTCGGCGGCACGCATCAAAAGCCGTTCCCTCTCAGGAACGCCCGGCTGCGCTGCTGGTCTGACTGCGCCCGCACGGCCCGGACTCCACGTGGGACGAGGATGTCCTGCTCAACCACGATCCAGCCGGCATAGCCGGCGGTTCGCAACTCCCGCAGGAACGCTTCGCAGTCGAGCTCACCCTGGCCGAGCGGCGTGAATACCTCCTGTCGCCAGAGCTCGTCAACTTCGGCACCGCTCACGACAAGAGCATCTACCGCTGCCATGTCCGCATCCTTGATGTGCACGTGGTTGATGCGCTCGCCCCAGTCGCGGATCGCCTGAACGGGATCGCCGCCGCAGACGGCGAGATGACCCGTGTCGAGGCACAGCGCGACTTCGGTCAGCGACAGCAGCCGCTCGATCTCCTCGGTCGTCTCGATCGGAGAACCGACGTGATGGTGAAAGGTTGGCTCATAGCCGCGGCTCCGGCATGCTCCGAGAGCCTCGGAAACCCCATCCGCGAAACGGCGCCACTCATCGTCACTCCGACGGGGGCGATATTCGGGGCGGGTCAGACGAGCGCTGGGCGACCCGGCGCCGGCGAGCGTCGGCTTCGGCGCGACACGCGACTCTCCGGCGGCATCGAAGACGTCCATCAGTACGTTCAGCTCGCCGAGCTGTTCACCCAGAGCCCGAGGCTCATCGAAGGTCATCTCGAGGTAACCCCCAGCGAGTCCGAGATCGCGCTCCCGTAGGCGCTCGGCAAGCGAGGCTCCGTCTCCGAGGTACCCAACGGGTCCAAGGTCGATCCCCGAGTAACCCGCGTTAGCGACCTGCTCGAGGACCTCCACGCCATCGGGGACCAGTGGGTCTGTTCCGATCGTCCCTTCCCACGCTCCGTAGCTGCACGGCGCGTTGGCGACGAGGACCGCGCTCGTCATCGATGCCACCACTTCATCCGGTCCCAGTGAGATCGATCACAACCTTGAGTGCCTCGCCGCTCCGGAGGAGGTCAAGGCCCGAGTGCACCTCGTCGAGCGTCAAGCGGTGTGTGACGATCGGTGAGAGATCGGGCGTGCCGCGCTCGAGGAGGCGTATCGCGGTGGGGAAGGTGAAGTTCGTGATGTACGAGCCGAAAATCGACACTCCACGGCGGGTGATGTCGTTCTGGGCAATCTCCGCACGTGCGGTCGAGTTCATACCGATCAGCACCACACGGCCGCCGGTGGCAACCGCAGCGAGCGTTTGGGGGAACAGAGAGCCGACGGCGTCAACGACAACATCGGCGCCGAATGGGAGCAGACCGTCCCGGCCTCGATCCCATGCCTCCGGAGAGAACGCGTCGTCCGCTCCGCACTGCAGCGCGATCTCGCGCCGACGCGCAGCCGGCTCGACGACCACCGTCGGGTAGGCCCCGGCGGCGTGAAACAACGCGGCGAACATGCAGCCGATCGAGCCGCCGCCGAAGATCACAGCGCTGTCACCCGGCTTCAGGGAACTGCGCTCCACGCCGTGCACGACACATGCCAAGGGCTCAGCGATCGCCGCCATCGACGCGGACACTTCCTCGGCAATGGCGAACGTCGCTCGCGCGGGTAAGCGACACAACCGGGCGAGCCCGCCATCGCGCACGACGCCGATGGCACGCACGTTCAAGCATGCCGAAGGCATCCCGCGCTGACAATTGCGGCACGCCCCGCAGCTTGGGTCGGGATCCACCACCACGCGGGCACCGATGTCGACCGCGTCCATCCCGGCGCCGCGGTCGACAACGTGCCCGACGAACTCGTGGCCCATGACAACGTCGGGAGCGGTTGGATGCCCTGGTGGCACCGCCAGGGCGTGGACGTCGCTACCGCACAGCCCGCAGCACTCCACCTCGATCAGCAGCTCGTCGGCAGACAGCTCGGTGGGATCGGGCCGCTCGGCGATCTCCAGTACGCCCGGGCTGCGGAAGACGGCCGCCTTCATGACCTGGCGCGGCCGGGCTCGCCACCCGTCAGGAGACCGTCGATGTGTTCCTTGGCGATCCGCCGCGCGGTCAGCACGTCCACGTAGCTCGTGACGCGGGTATAGAGCGCAAGACCGTCGATCACCGCCGCGAAACCGAAGGCCTCGTCGCGGAGCGGCGCCGTGAGACGGAACGTTCCCTCAGCCGCGCCGTCGGCCAAGATCTGGCGCACCATTTCGATCCAATCGGAGTGACCCTTCTCGAAGATGGCGCGATACGACTCCTGCCGAGAGGCCTGGTACCAGAAGTCCATTAAAACCGCCCAGTTCGTGCCTTCGTCGTCATCGAGCGGAAAGCACAGTTCTACGACTCGAGCCAGCTTCTGCGTATGCCCGTCCGCGTCCTGCACGGCCTTTCGCACCCGCATGCGGAATCGGGCATCGGTCTCTGCGACAGCGGTACGGACCAGGTCGTCCTTGCTCTTGAA
>CATPBV010000078.1 GCA_955652345.1 uncultured Solirubrobacteraceae bacterium
ACTCAAGGTCGGCCCCGCGGAGGTTCCGGGCTCGAGCACGAGCACGTTGCGGGCGCTCGCGGGGCCGACCTTGAGTACCCCGACCTTGTCGTACTTCGCGGGGGTCCCGGCCGCGGCGAAGCCCTGCATCCAGGTGACGTGAAGGGCAGCGTGCGCGGAGGCGCCCGGCAGCGCCACGGCAAGCACGGTGATCGCGAGCAGCCGTCTCATCTGCGCGGCGCATATTCTCAGACCTGATCTGATGCTTGCCCTGGTCTCAAGCGACAAGCCACCCCACGTGGAGCTGAGCGAGGTGCGCGAGCCCCACCCGGGTCCGGACGAGGCGCTCGTCTCGGTGCATGCGATCAGCCTGAACCGCGGCGAGGTCAGGCGCCTCGCGATGATGGGGCCGGGGACGGTCACCGGCTGGGACGTTGCGGGCGAGGTCCGAGAGCAAGCCGCCGACGGCAGCGGCCCGCCACAGGGTGCCCGTGTCGTGGGGCTGAAGCCGGCGGGAGGATGGGCGCAGCTCGCGGCGGTCGGGACCGAGTTGCTCGCGGAGCTTCCCGACGGCATCTCCTACGAGCAGGCAGCGACCCTCCCTGTGGCCGGCCTCACTGCGCTGCGCTCCCTCGAGATCGCCGGCTGGGTGCTGGGCAAGCGAGTGCTGGTCACCGGAGCGAGCGGAGGCGTCGGGCGCTTCGCGATCCAGCTGGCCAAGCTCGGCGGCGCCCACGTGACGGCGCTTGCTCGGCGCACCGAAGGCCTGACGGGGCTCGGAGCCGACGCGGTCTGCTCGGAGCTCGAGCCTGGCGGTCCGAACTTCGACGTCGTGATCGATGCCGTCGGCGGCGGGACGCTTGGTGCTGCGCTGCGGTGCATCGCGCCGGAAGGGATCATCGTCAACTTCGCCGCCACCACGGATGAGCCGGTCTCCTACCCGACGCGAGAGCTGTTCGGGCGAGCGCCCGGAGCTCGCCTGTACGGACTCCTGCTGTGGCACGAGCTCCAGAAGATGGACGCGAGCGTCGACCTGCGACGGCTTGCCGACCTGGTGGCGGCGGGGCGGCTCGATCCCCAGATTGCGCTGACCGCCTCGTGGCACAGTGCGGACGAAGCCATCGAGGCTCTCCTCGCTCGCCGCGTCAACGGCAAGGCCGTGCTGACGGTCGATTAGGCCCGGCTTCCGCGCGTCCTTGTTGCGGGTTGATTAGGAAACCCCCCTCGAATGCCCAAGAGCATTAGATTTCGCCCAATCAACAACCTCTTGAGGAGGAGGACTATGAGGATGAACACCAGAGCGGTCCTGACGGCCGTTCTCGCAGTCGCCTCGGTTGTGGTGCTTGCCGCGTGCGGCAGCTCGTCAACGAGCACATCGCATTCGTCCACCGGCCCGACGACCGCGAAGACTGGCGGGACTGTCACATTGGTAGAGGGGACCTTCCCCCAGTCGCTCGATCCGTCGATCGACTTCACCACCCAGGGCGCCGAGGTCCACTGGCTTGCCTATCTGGGGCCCTACTCGTTCGCTCACGCATCCGGCCCGGGCCCCGGAAGCGTGGTGATCCCGGCGATCGCAACCGCGCTGCCGGCTGTCAGCCCCGATGGCAAGACCTACACCTTCACGATCCGAAGCGGTCTGAAGTACTCGGACGGCTCAACCGTGAAGGCGTCTGACCTCACGTTCGCAATCGAGCGCGCGCTGAAGCTCGGCTGGAGCGCGGCGAGCTTCCTGACGAGCACGATCGTCGGCGCGAAGGAGTACTTGAAGGGCTCGGCGAAGTCGATCTCGGGGATCACGACCAACGACTCGACGGGTCAGACGACGATCCATCTGAAGTCGGCGTACGGAGCGTTCCTGGACGTGCTCGCGACCCCGGGCGTCAGCTACATACCGGCTACGACGCCGATCAAGCCCGAGCCGAACAGCCCGCCCGTCGGGTTCGGCCCGTACCTGATCAAGAACATCGTCCCGAACGTCTCGTTCGACGTCGTGCTCAACCCGAGCTACACCTCGCAGGCGATCGCCGGGATTCCGGCCGGCCATGTGAACGTCCACGTCAAGGTCGAGAGCAACACCACGACCGAGGCCTCGGACGTGCTGAACAACACGGCCGACGTGTTCGACTGGGGCGACACGATCCCGCCGGCGCTGGTCCAGCAGATCCAGAGCCAGGCCTCGGACCGTTACAAGCCGTACCAGAGCAACAAGACGTTCTACTGGTTCCTGAACACCACCGAGAAGCCGTTCAACAACCTGCTCGCCCGTCAGGCGGTGAATATGGCCGTCGACCGGCCCGCGCTCGCGAAGCTCGGGAGCGGCGCACTGGCTCCCGGCTGCTACCTGCTCCCGCCGCTAATGGTCGGGCATCCGACGCAACCGTGTCCTGGCGGCGACCCGAACGCCCCGCCCAACGTCGCCGCCGCCAAGGCGCTCGTCCAGAAATCGGGGATGGCGGGTCAGCCCGTGACCGTGTGGGCCCAGAATCGCCAGCCGCGGCTCGAGTGGGCGACGAACTACGCCGCGACACTGAACGCGATCGGGTTCAAGGCGACGCTCAAGACGATCGCCGACGCGGTCTACTTCTCGACGATCGAGACGCTCCACAACCACCCGCAGACGGGATTCGCCGACTGGCAGCAGGACTTCCCGAACCCCACCGACTTCTACCAGAACCTGGTGGATGGGAACGCAATCGCCCCGGTCGGCAACTCCAACTACGAGGAGGTCAACGACCCGCACATCCAGGCGGAGCTGAAGGCCCTCTACCCCGTGCCCGGCTCGCAGCTGTCGAGCGTGGCATCGAGGTGGCAGGCGCTCGACTACTACGTCACCAAGCAGGCATACATAGTGTCCTACGGCTACCTGGCTTCGCCTCAGTTCGTCTCGAACCGGCTCGACGTCAGCAAGCTGGTGTTCAGCCCGATTCAGGGCAACGACTTCAGCTCGTTCGTGCTGAAGTAGCGGATCGTTCATGGCAGGCTGGAGCTGCTGCTCCAGCCTGCCACGTCCACTCTGTGAAGGGGTTAGGCTTAGGTCGAAATGAGCGACGGAGCCGTCGGCACCGAGTTTTCGACGGAGATGCCGGAGGCACTGCGCGCCGAGGGTGAGGAGCTGCCGCCCGGGATCGGGCCGTACAAGCTGGCCTGGCGCCGGCTGAGGCGCAACAAGGTGGCGCTCGCGTTCGGCGGGCTGTTCTTCGTGCTCGTGCTCATGTGCGTGCTGGCCCCGGTGTATGCGAACGACATCGCGCACACGGGGCCCAACGACGAGAACATCGCAAAGGCGCTGAATCAGTACGGCCTCCCGATCGGGCCGACGTGGCACGCCAAGTTCTTCCTTGGCGCCGACGGCGTCGGTCGGGATATCGCAGTCCGCCTGCTCTATGGCGGCCGCAGCTCGCTCGAGATCGGCGCGGAAGCGACGCTGATCACGATGGTCTTTGCGACGATCCTCGGAATCGTCGCGGGCTATTTCCGCGGCCCGGCCGACGGTTTCATATCGAGGGCGTTCGAGCTGATCTGGGCGTATCCCGTGTACCTGTTGGGGATCGCTCTCGGCGTCGTGCTCGCGATCAGCGGGCTGGACCTCGGCCTGTTCAAGATCGGCGGCAACTCGCTGCTGATCACGGCGATCATCATCGGCGTGATCTACATTCCGTACGTCGGCAAGCCGATCCGGGGGCAGGTGCTCGGTCTGCGAGAGCGGGAGTTCATCGATGCCGCTCGCCAGCAGGGACTTGGGCATCTGCGGATCATGTTCGGGGAGATACTGCCGAACGTCGCGTCGACGATCATCGTGTTCATTCCGCTGGTGCTCGCGAACGCGATCCTCACCGAGGCAGGCCTGTCGTATGTCGGCGCGGGAGTGCGCCCGCCGAACGCGTCGTGGGGGACGATGATCTCCGACGGGATCCACCTGCTCCCGGCGGCAGTGCACACGATGCTCGTGCCCGGGATCATGCTCGTGCTGACCGTGCTCGGGATCAACGTGTTCGGCGACGGCGTGCGCGATGCGCTCGACCCGCGGGCCAGGATCCGGATCGACCACTGATGGCCAGGTTCCTGATCCGCCGGAGCCTGTCGATGGTCCTGGTGATGATCGCGATCTCGATCCTGACGTTTCTGATCTTCACCACGATTCCGCACCCCGAGCTCCAGTTCGCGGGGCGCTTCCCGACCGCGGATACGCTCGCCCACATCCGCCATCAGTGGGGCTTCGACCAGCCCGTCTACCTCCGTTATCTGAAGGTCATGAAGCTGATCTTCTCCGGCCAGATCGTCTCCTACAGCCAGCAAATAAACGTCGTCCAACAGATCTTCCAGTACCTGCCGGTCACCGCCTCGCTCGCGATCGGGGCGGGGATCATCTGGCTGCTCACCGGGATCATGTTCGGCGTGCTCAGCGCGTGGCGCGCCGGCCGCTGGCTCGACCGCGGGCTGACCATCCTGTCGCTGGTGGGGGTGTCGACGCCGGTGTTCTTCCTCGGGGCCGTGCTGGCTTACTACCTCGGCGACAAGACGCAGATCTTGCCCGCCGGCGGCTACGTCTCGTTAACCAGCAGCCCGTGGGACTGGTTCAAGCACATGATCTTGCCGTGGTTCGCGCTGTCTGTGCTGTTCATCGGCGTCTACTCGCGGGTGCTTCGCTCGACGATTCTCGACACGATCAACGACGACTACGTCCGAACGGCGCGAGCCAAGGGGCTGACCGAGCGCCAGGTGATGATCCGACACGTCCTGCGTAACAGCCTGATCCCGATCGTCTCGCTGTGGGGGCTGGACTTCGCGGCGGTGATCGGCGGCGGCGCGATCCTCACAGAGACCGTCTTCGACCTGCACGGCATCGGGCAGTATGCGGCGCAGTCGGCGCAACAGCTCGACATCCCGCCGGTGCTGACGATCACGCTGTTCGGCACGTTCGCGGTCGTGATGATCGGGGCGGCGGTCGACATCCTCTACGCAGTGCTCGATCCGCGGATCCGCCTGTGAGCGCGCTGCTCGAGGTGCAGGACCTTCGGGTCTCGTTTCGCACCGAAGACGGGGTCGTCCAGGCGGTCGATGGAGTGACATTCGCCGTCGACCGCGGCGAGGTGCTCGCGATCGTCGGCGAGTCGGGGTCGGGGAAGTCGGTGACCGCGATGACGCTGATGGGGCTGACCCGCGGACCGAACGCGAGCTTCGAGGGGCGGGCCCTGTTCGAGGGGCGCGACGTCGTGGGCGCCTCCGAGGAGGAGCTGCGCAGGATCCGGGGCGCCGAGATCGCGATGATCTTCCAGGATCCGATGAGCTCGCTCGACCCCGTCTACCGGATCGGCACCCAGATCATCGAGCAGATTCGAGTCCACGAACCTGACGTGACCAAAGCGCAGGCGCTGGACCGCACCGTCGAGCTGATGGAGCGCGTCGGGATCCCGCGGGCGCGTGAGCGCGCGCGTTCCTATCCGCACGAGTTCTCCGGGGGGATGCGCCAGCGGGTGATGATCGCGATGGCGCTGTCCTGCTCACCGAAGCTGCTGATCGCGGACGAGCCGACGACGGCTCTTGACGTCACGATTCAGGCGCAGATCCTCGACGAGCTGCGTCAGCTGCGCAAGGAGACCGGCGCGGGCATCATCCTCGTGACGCACGACCTCGGCGTGGTGGCCGACATCGCCGATCGGATCGTCGTGATGTACGCGGGCCGGGTCGTCGAGGAGGGCACGCTCGACGAGATCTTCTACGACCCCCAGCACCCCTACACCTGGGGCCTGCTCGGCTCGATCACGCGCGTCGACCGGGATCGCTCGCAGCGGCTTCCCGCGATCCCAGGGCTTCCCCCGTCGCTGCTGTCGCCGCCGCAGGGCTGTCATTTCCGTCCCCGGTGCCCGCACGCGTTCGAGCGCTGCACGGAGGTGCCCGAGCTCAAGTCTCGGCTGCCCGATGCCCCCGAGCACCGCGACCGCTGCTGGCTCGAGGTCAGCCAGAAGCGCACTCTGCGCCAGGTCGGCGATCAGATCGGATTGGCAAGCGAAGAAGCTGTGATCTCGTGACCGTCGAGCCGCAGGCAGAGCAGGGGGTGTCCGGCGCGGATGGCTCCGGGCTGCTCGACGTCGAGCACCTGCGCGTGCTCTTCCCGATCAAGTCGGGGTTGGTGATCGATCGTCAGGTCGGTCAGGTGCACGCCGTCGACGACGTCTCGTTCCAGTTGCGCGAGGGGGAAACCCTGGGGGTCGTGGGGGAGTCGGGATGTGGAAAGACGACCTTGATCCGCGCGCTGGTGCGGCTGATCGACGCCACCTCCGGGGCGATCCGGTTCCGCGGCCAGGACATCACCAAGGCGGGGCGGGGTCAGCTCGAGCCGATCCGGCGCGAGATGCAGATGGTCTTCCAGGACCCCCAGGCGTCGCTCAACCCCCGCAAGCGCGTCGGGCAGATCCTTGCCACGCCACTGCGGATTCGCGGCGTCGAGAAGGGCAAGATCGAGACTGAGAGCCGCGACCTGCTCGAACGGGTCGGCCTGCACCCCGAGCACCTGAATCGATTCCCGCACGAGTTCTCGGGCGGGCAGCGCCAGCGCATCGGGATCGCACGGGCGCTCGCCGTGGAGCCACTGCTGATCCTGCTGGACGAGCCGGTCTCGGCGCTCGACGTCTCCATCCAGGCGCAGGTGATCAACCTCCTCGAAGGGCTCCAGGACGACCTGCACCTGTCCTACATATTCGTGGCCCACGACCTCAGCGTGGTCCGGCACGTATCGGACCGGATCATCGTCATGTACCTCGGCAAGGTGATGGAGGTCTCACCCTCCGAGGAGCTCTATGCCAAGCCGATCCATCCGTATACGTCGGCGCTGCTCAGCGCGATCCCGATCCCCGACCCGAAAGAGAACCGGGCGCGAGAGCGCACGGTCATCACCGGCGAGCCGCCGAACCCGATCAACCCCCCGTCGGGCTGCCGGTTCCACACGCGCTGTCCGCGGGCGACCGAGATCTGCCGGCGGGTCGAGCCCCAGCTGAGCGAGTATGAGGGGGGTCACCTGGCCGCCTGCCACCATCCCCAGAACGTCACCGCTGAGGAGATCGCGTCGGTGACACGATCTCCCACGACGCCGATCAGCGCCGGCGATGAGCTTCCCGGGGCGGAGGAGGCGGGCAGCTACCGCGCTCCGGTGGGCGCTGACGCGCCTGCCGACAGCTAGTCCCTTAGCGGCGTCAGGTTCGCGGCCACGCAGCGCCACTGGCCGTCGATGCGGACATACGTGTCGGTATACAGACCTCTACCGGCGATCCCGTCGGTCCCTACCCAGGACGTGACGGCGTCCAGCAGCGCTGCATCCCCGTAGATCCGGATGTTGAGCTCGTCGATAGAAAACGTCTCTGTATCCGGTCCTTCGGCGGTTTCCTCCAGGAACTCCTGCTTGCTGAGGACCTGGCCGCTACCCAGCGTGCAGGTGTAGTCGTCGACCAGGACCCGGTCGTACCAGTCGACGTCGGACTCGAGATACGAGCGGACGTAGTTGTCGTTGAGATTGCGAAGCTCGGCCTCGTCGGCGCTCTGCGCCGAATCCACGGTTGCGGTCTGGGCGTCGGTCACGGCTGACTCCTATCGGTCTGGATTGCTGAACGGTGTGTCGAGGGAGTACCGCGACCGCGGCTTCATGCGGACGTCCGGCACGACTCAAGCCTTAGTACTGATCGTAAGGGCCGATCTCAGCGGCGTAAGGGGGGTAAGGCCCCGATTCGCTGCGTTCTCCCGATGTGCCGTAGTTGCTCTTAGTCGATGCTCCAGCAAGTGGAATCAACCGACAGGAGCACAGAATGCATCCGGAGCTCACACTCCTTCTATCCGAGACCCGCAGGGCCGAAGCCCTACGCCGGCTCGAACGGCCAACCTCAGTCGACTCTCTCGCCGGATCTTCCCAGCCTGGGAGATTCCGGGCGGTCCGGCGATACTTCAGTCATGCGTCCGCGGCTCACGAGCAGCCACTTGGTAGGTCGGGTCGCCGAGCTCGCCGAGCTCGAGCTGGCGCTGCATGAGGCGTCCGCGAGACACCCGGTGCTGGTCCTGCTCGGCGGCGAGTCGGGAGTAGGGAAGACCCGGCTCGTCGCCGAGTTCGAGGAGCACGCCGAGGCATTGGTCCTTCGCGGCTCGGCTGTTGAGCAGGCCGACGGCGAGCTGCCGTATGCCCCCCTTCTGAGCGCCCTGCGACCGCTTGTGCGAGAGCGACACGAAGTGCTCTCGCAGCTCAGCCGGGGCAGCCGAGCCCAAATCGCGAGGCTCCTTCCGGGCCTCTCCGGGGAAGACGGATCGTCCGGCGATCAGCCCGACGCCTCGTCCCAGCTGCGCCTGTTCGAGGCGCTGCTGGAGCTGCTGGATCTCCTCAGCGAATCGACGACCGTCGTCCTGATCCTGGAGGACGTTCACTGGGCCGACCGATCGACGCGGGCATTCGTCGCGTTCCTCGCCCGAAGCCTGCGTCAGGAGCGCGTGATGCTCGTACTCACCTACCGCTCAGACGAGCTCCATCGCCGCCATTCCCTGCTGCCGCTGTTGACGGAGCTCGAACGTCTCGACAGGGCGCGCCGGATCCAGCTGTCGCCTTTCGACCGGGCGGAGCTGGCCGAGGCGCTTGACGACATCCTGGGTGAAGCCCCGAGCGACGGCCTCGTCGAGCGGCTGTACACGCGCAGCGAGGGCAATCCGCTGTACACCGAGGAGCTGCTGGCCGCCGGCCTCGACGGGCGCGGGGCGACGCCGCAGAGCCTCCGAGACGCTTTCTTGCTACGAATCGAGCGCCTTTCCCCCGACGCCCAGCGGGCGGTCCGGCCGATTGCGGTGGGGCGGGCGCTTGACGAGGCGACGATCGTCCATATCACCGGAGACGACCACGAATCCGTGCTCGAGGCTCTCCGGGAGGCCGTCGCGCAGCAGGTCCTGTGTACGGGCGACGAGGACAACCAGCTCTGCTTCCGTCACGCGCTACTGAGGGAGGCGGTCTACGACGACCTGCTGCCCGGCGAGCGAGCGGAGCTGCACCTTTCTCTCGCGCGCGCGTACGAGGATCAGGCATGTCGAGTCGACGGCATCGACGCTGAGCGAACCGCCACGATCGCGCACCACTATGCAGCCGCGGGCGATCAGCCGAACGCGCTGCGCGCGACCGTCCAGGCGGCGCTGGCCGCCCGTGACATCCATGCGTACGGCGAGACCGCCGATCTGGCCGAGCGGGCGCTGGAGCTGTGGCCGCGGGTGACCGACCCAGCGAAGACCGCGGAGCTCGATCACGTGGAGCTGCTCGAGCTCGCCGCCCTCGGACAGAACATCGGAGGCGACCGGGCTCGGGCAGAGGTCCTTCTCCAGAGCGCGCTGTCCGAGCTCTCGCCGGACGCAGACCCTCGGAGACGCTCGAAGCTTCTGGCACAGCTGGCCCGCATGCAGTGGACGCTCAACCGGCAGCGCGAGAGCATCGAGACAGCGGAACGGGCGCTGGCGCTGCTCCCTGCCGGCGAGGCGACGGGCGAGCGGGCATCGCTGCTGGCGTGGTTTGCGCGGACTCAGACGCTGCGGGGGCATTTCCGCGACGCGGTTCGCGACGGGCGCGAGGCGCTTGAAGCGGCGATCGCCGCGGGTGACCGAGTCAGCGAAACCGAGCTGCTCAACACGCTCGGGATGGCGCTGGTAGGCCTCGGCGAGGTCGAGGATGGACTGGACCACTTGCGCTCGGCGATCAAGCTCGCGCGCGAGAACGATGACATCGACAGCGAGGCGGTCGCCTGGGGGAACCTTGCGGACATGCTTGGAGGAGCCGGCCGAACGTTGGAGGCGCTCACAGTCGCGAAGGAAGGACTCGAGGCGACAGCTGGGCGCTCGGGCCGCAAGCGCCACTGGCTTTCGGTGACGGTCAGCGTGCACGCGTTCAATGCCGGAGACTGGGAGGCCGCCCGCGCCCATCTCGGCCCGGTGCCCGCTCGGCAGCTCGGCACCCTCCTGATCTTCCGTCAGCTGGATCAGGCTCAGCTGGCGCTTGGCGAAGGGGACGAGGAGCTGGCGGCGCAGTCGCTCGATCAGATAGAGCCGCTGGTCGCCGTTTCGGCGGAGCCGCAATACAT
>CATPBV010000079.1 GCA_955652345.1 uncultured Solirubrobacteraceae bacterium
GAGAAGATCCTGGGGACCGTCCACGTCGCGTTCGGAGCAAGCGCCGGGATCGGCGGGACCGTCTCGGTCCCGGTGCACCTCGACGCGGTCATCCTGGACGCGACGCTCGAGGTCGACGGTCTGACGGTCCTCGACGCCGGCCGCTACGTGCTGGACACCCCCGGCGCGTGACTCTCCTGGCTGTCCCGAACGTCTCGGAGGGACGGGACCGCGCGGCGATCGACGAGATCGCGGCAGCATTCGACGCACGACTGCTCGACGTGCACTCGGATCCCGACCACCATCGAAGCGTGTTCACGCTCGCAGGGGAGCAGAGACAGCTTGCTCCCGCTGTTCTTGGCGGCGCACGCGAGGTGATCCGTCGCGTCGACATCGGCCGGCATCACGGCATTCATCCGAGAGTGGGGGCGCTCGACGTCGCGCCGGTTGTGTACCTCGAGGAGTCCGACCGCGGCGCGGCGTGCGCGGAGGCGCTGGTCCTGGGCGACATGCTCGGAGAGGAGCTCGGGCTGCCTGTGTTCCTTTACGGGATCCTCGCGGACGGCCGACCCAGGGCGGAGCTTCGCCGCGGCGGTCCGGCTGAGCTGGGGCGACGGATCGCGGCAGGGGAGCTGCGCCCGGACTTCGGGCCCGCGGCCCTGCACCCGACCGCGGGTGCCGTGCTCGTCGCGGCCCGTCGACCGCTCGTCGCGTTCAACGTCGAGCTCGCCCCGCCCGCCACGCTCGAGGACGCGAGGACGATCGCGGCCCGAATTCGAGAGGGAGGCGTCGAGGGACTGCCCGGCGTTCGCGCGATCGGTCTGTGGCTCGAGCACCGCGACGTTGCCCAGGTGTCGACCAACGTCGAGGATCACCGCGCGACCCCGCTCGCTGCGCTCGTTCAGGCGATCGCGCGCCAAGCCGCGCCGGCGCGCGCGGAGCTTGTGGGACTCGCGCCGAGAGCGGCCTTCGAGGGTTTCCCCGCCGAGCTGCCGATCAGCGGAAGGCGGCTGATCGAAGACGCGCTTCGCGATGGCGGTTGCGGGCGCCCAGACCCGCTCGGCAACGGGCTTGCGGGCGGCGAAGGTCCTCAAGTTCGGCGCCGGACGGTCGATTACGGTTGATGAGCCCTGCACCGGGGCATCCGAAGCTCGATACTGCGAGCAGAAAGGTACGTACGCGATGAGCATCAAGAGTCTTCTGCGGACCCGCGCGTGCAGGGGCGGCGGCGCTGCTGCTCTGGCGAGCGCGATCTGCGCGATGGCGGTGTCGGGGTGCGGTGGCGGCGGAAGCGTCGCCAACGCAATCGATCCGGTCGCCCAGGCGGCGACCACTTCGACTCACACAGCCGGATACCGGATGAACATGTCGCTGCAGCTGAGCTCCTCAGCGCTTCCGACCCCGATCACCGGCAACGGTCAAGGCGCCTTCAGCGTTCCCGACCACGCCGGATCGGTGACGCTGAACATGAATCTCGGCAACAGCCCCCAGATCATCCAAGCGCTCGGGAGCAGCACGATCCAAGTGCAAGAGGTGATCAAGGGATCGACCGTTTTCATGAAGCTCCCGACCGCGCTCACCAGCAAGGTGCCGCAGTTCGGCGGCAAGCCGTGGGTCGAGGTCGACATCTCAAAGCTGTCGGGCCTCGGAGGTCTCTCGTCGCTGACGAGCAATCCCGCGACCGGAGACCCGAGCCAGATGCTCAACTACCTGCGTGCGGCGTCTGGGCAGGTCACGACAGTCGGCAGCGAGCAGGTGAACGGTGTTCAGACGACTCACTACCGCGGCGCGATCAGCCTCGACCGCGTCGCGAATACACTGCCCGCCGCGTCTCGCGCGTCGGCACAGCAGAGCATCCAGTCGCTCGAGAAGCTGACGAATCTGCGACAACTGCCGTACGACGTGTGGGTTGACGGCCAGCACCTGGTTCGCAGACTGTCGCTCGCGTTCAACGAAACCCTGTCGGGTCAATCGGTGGGCTTGTCGCTCAAAATCGATATTCCCCAGTACGGGCCGCAGCCTCTGCCCGCATCGCCTCCAGCCGACCAGGTTACGAACCTGAACGCGCTGGCAGCCGCCGCCAGTGGGGCGGCGAGCGCCGGCACCAGCACCACGAGCACGGGCCCCTGAGAGATGCGATCGCCGCGCGTGGTCCGCGAGGACCGCGCGCAGCGATGCGCCAGGCACTGCACCGGGGAAATGTCCGACCGATGACGATGACTCGACCGATCCGCGCCAGCCGCTTGTGGAGGAGCGGGGCCGTCGCGTTGGTGGCGGCGATAGGTGCAGTGACCGCCTCGGGGTGCGGCGGTGGCGTCGCAAGTGCGATCGACCCGGTCGCTCAGGCGGCCACGGCGTCGACGCGCGCGCCGGGCTTCCGCATGAGCTTCCAGATGGCGATCGCCTCGTCGGCCCTCCGTACGCCGATCACGGCCACCGGCGAGGGCTCCTTCGACGCGCCGGCGCGCTCAGGGTCCTTGTCGTTCGACATGAACCTGGGCTCGAGCCCCAAGGTCGTCCGCGTGCTCGGCAGCAGCACGCTGCATCTGGAAGAGGTGGTCGCCGGATTGACCGTGTACATCAAGCTGCCGCCCGCGCTCAGGCACAGGCTCCCTGCAGGCAAGGCGTGGCTCGAGTTCAACCTGGCGAAGGCAGCTGCAGCCGGAGGCGTGCCAGGTCTCGCGGCGCTCGCCAACAACCCGGCCGCGAACGATCCAACCCAGTACCTTCAGTATCTCCGCGCCGCGTCCGCCGGCGTTACGAAGGTAGGCACCGAAACCGTCGACGGCGTCCAGACGACTCGCTACCGATCGGTGATCCAGCTGGACCGCGTTTCCAGGACGCTCCCGCCGGCGTCCCGGGCGGCCGCGCAGCAGGCGATCGCGGCTCTCGAGAGGCTTGGCAACCTGCACGTGATCCCGATCCAGGTATGGATCGATCGACAGCACCTCGTGCGCGAGCTGCTGCTGTCGTTTACCGAGCATGTCGCCGGCCGGTCGATCAACATCTCGATGAGGATGAACTTCACGCATTACGGTCCGCAGCAGGCGCCGACGCTTCCGCCAGCGGATCAGGTCGTCGACCTGAACGCCACGCTGCACTCGGGTAGCTGACCGGCCGCACCTCCGCAACTTCCCGCCGCTCGTCCCAATTGCGCCGCGGCCGAGGCACGGGTGCTGTGCCCAACGCGTAATCTCCTGATCAGTCGATGGCGCAGACCAGGCGAAAGCGAAAGAGCAAGCATCGGGGCACCGCCGCCGGGAAGATCGAGGCGCGGGGCCGGACAGGGCGGCCACCCTCGCCCGATGAGCGCAAGAAGCAGACGCGCGCCCAGGCCCGGGAACAGCGGCTGAACAAGCCACCGACCTGGAAATCCTCGACTGCGCGGGCTGCACTCGCCGCCGTGCTGATCTTCGTCGTGATGTTCGCGCTCAACAGCAAGATCAAGAACCGTGCCGGAGTGGCGGCCAGCCTGGCGGTGCTGTCGTTCCTGATCTACGTGCCCGGCGGCTACTACCTCGAGCTGTTCATGTACCGCCGGCGGCAGCGCCGAAACGCAACCGGCGCAAGGCGAGGTCCCAAGTGATCGACGTCCGCATGTTCACTGTGGGGCCGGTGCAGGAGAACTGCTTCGTGGTCCGGCTGCGTGACGCTGGCACTGCGGTGATAGTCGATCCGGGAGACGAGCCAGAGAAGCTGCTTGGCGCGATCGACAAGCTCGGGATCGACACCGTCGAGGCGATCCTTGTGACGCACACGCATTTCGACCACGTCGGTGCCGTCGCGCCGGTGGCAAAGGCGACGGGGGCTCCCGTGTACTGCCCCGAGCTCGAGAGGCCGGTGCTCGCCAACATCATGGACTTCGTTCCGTGGCCCGGCTTCGGGCCGTTCGAGAGCTACGACGCTGAGGAGACAGTGAGCGGAGGCGAGACGCTCGAGCTTGCCGGCCTCACCTTCGAGGTGTTGTTCACGCCCGGTCACAGTCCCGGTCATGTGACGTACGCGGTCCGGGACGAGGATGCACTGTTCTCGGGCGACGTGCTGTTCCAGGGCTCGGTCGGGCGCGTCGATCTCCCCGGGGGCGACTGGCCCACCCTGCTTCAGTCGATCGACTCACTGGTGCAGGCTTTCCCCGAGCGCACGGTCGTGTACCCGGGACACATGGGGATCACCACGCTCGGCCGCGAGCGGGCTACCAATCCGTTCCTGCGCGAGCTTTCCAGAACCTCGTGATCCAGGCCCCGAAGGGCACGTTCGACGTGCTCCCCGAGGACGCCGCGCGGCGCGAGGTGCTCGAATCTCATGTGCGGAGGATTCTCGGCGGCGCAGGTTATGGGCGGATCGAGACTCCCACGTTCGAGGCGACCGAGCTGTTCGCCCGCGGTGTCGGGGAGGCCACCGACATCGTTCGCAAGGAGATGTACACGTTCGACGACGGCGGCGGGCGTTCGCTGACGCTGCGTCCGGAGGGCACCGCGCCGGTTTGTCGCGCATACCTCGAGCACGGCATGCACAAGCTTCCCCAGCCGGTCAAGCTGTGGTACCTGTCGAGCTTCTTCCGGGCTGAGGCGCCGCAGCGGGGTCGCTACCGGCAGTTCTGGC
>CATPBV010000080.1 GCA_955652345.1 uncultured Solirubrobacteraceae bacterium
GACGGTGGCGCTCTGATCGTCTACGAGGCGATCATCGACGACGACCGCCGCAGCAACGCGTTCGGACTCCTGATGAGCCTCAACATGCTGATCGAAACCCCGGCCGGTTTCGATTACACGGCCGCCGATTGTCAGCGCTGGATGCGCGATGTGGGCTTCGGCGAGACCCACGTCCAGCCGCTCGTGGGGCCGGATTCCATGGTTGTTGCCATCAAGTGACGCGAACCTTGACCGCAAACCGCTCGTCGACGTCCCGTCTGGTCGCTGGCGGCGCCGATCCGGTAGCGGTGCTCGGGTCGGCCGGTGGCGCCGTAGTGCAGGCGGAGCTCGATCTTGCCCTGGCGGGCCAGCTCGGCTAGGTAGCGCTGGGCGGTGGAGCCGCTGATTCCAACCTGCTCGGCGATCTCGCTCGCCGAGATGTCGCCCGGAGCGGCCTGCAGGAGCTCGCGAATCCGAGTCATCGTCGGGCCCGACTGGTCGCTGGCTGAATCACCCGGCGGAAGGCGTCTCGACGGACTAGATCCGCACGGCGTGACCCTGGCTCGGATGGAGCTCAGGAGCTCGCGGCGCTGTATTCCTCGTCGGTGACGTGCTCGCCCCACGTGACGAGACTGCCCGAGTCGTCGGCCTCCTGCATGGCGATGTGGGTCATGAAGCGGTCGGGGGCGGCGCCGTGCCAGTGATCCTCGCCCGGCTCGAAGAACACGCGGTCGCCGGAGCGGATGATCTCGACGGAGCCGCCGCGGCGCTGGCAGAGCCCGATGCCCTCGGTGACGAAGATGGTCTGGCCGTAGGGGTGGGTGTGCCACGCGGTCCGGGCGCCGGGTGTGAAGTGGACGCTGGCGGCCCCCAGGCGGGATGGCGCGAACGGTGTGGCGATGGTGTCGATGTAGACGGCGCCGGTGAACCAGTCGGTCGGCCCGGGCGTGGTCTGGAGGGAGTTCCTGGTGATCTGCATGTTCTTCTCCTTGGTTGTCGAGCGGAGGCGGAGTCGTCGGTCTGCGCCTCCGCGGGGTGAGGGTGGCAGGCGTCAGATCACGTCCGAAGTCGGATCCGTCAATCCGTCCCCGGTTAGCGGTTGCGTTGCTCCGCCCTGGTCGACGGTTGATCGCTCCGCGCGTGGGTGGTTGACGATCGCGACGCCGAGGATCACGATCGCGACGCCGACGGTCGCGCCGAAGCCCGGGAGTGCCCCACGAACCGCCTCGACCAGGACGGCGACGGCTGGGACGAGGAACGTCCATGCGTAGACACGCGTGGACGGCCAACGGCTGAGCGCGGCGTTGAATCCGAGGTAGACCAGCACTTGCCCGCCGATGATCAGGTAGGCGAGTTGTGCGACCAGCGATGGGCGACTCCAGGCGGTGGAGCCACCTGCCAGCAGGACCAATGGGATCAGCGGGATGCCGCCCGCGAGGAACTGCGCTGCGGTGATGCCGGGAATGTCGAGGTCGGGCTCGCGCTGCGACAGGACCCGCATCGCGAGTCCCCCGCCGGCCCAGCCCACCGCACCGAGCAGGGCGAGCCCGAGCCCGAGCGCCAGTCGAGAGCCGTGCGCGATGTTGCCGGGATCCGAGAACACGATCAGCAGCACGCCGCCGAAGCCGGTCGCCAGTCCCGCGGCACGAAGCCGCGTGATTGGCTCGGCGAGCGCGAACCGAGCGATCAGCGCGACGAAGAAGGGCGCCGAGTTCGCCAGCACCGCCGCGACGGCCCCACCGGCTCGTTCGGTCCCGACACTGATGCCGACCTGCGTCAGTGTCGTATTGCCAAACCCGATCGCGAACGCCCAGATCCACAACCGTCGCGTTCGCGGGAGGCGGCTTCCCATCAGCGGCAACATGGCGGTCAGTGCCATTCCGCCAACGAGCGCGCGCAGCGTCGCGATCATGATCGGTGACGTGTGATGCAGGGCTGCGTCGGTCACCGGATACACGACGCCAGCAGCCGTCATCGACACCACCAGGATCAGCGAGACCGGCAGGCCGCGTTGCGGGACGCGCTCAGGTTGATCGTCCACCACGCAACGGATACCACTTGGGATCACGGACCGTTCGCTCGGCTTGGTGGGTGCCGGAGTCGAGGAGATTCGACCAGACCGCGACTCCGGTTACCGGCGCTCGTGCTTGGCGCCGCGGCGCGCGGCGGCAGCGTCGGGTCTGACGATTAACATCACTGTGATGCGTGCCTTGCTGCTCTACGTCTTCGGAGTCCTCGCACTGCCGGGGGCAGCCACCGGCGCCAGCTCAGCCCCCACGGGTATGTGCCCGACGCGCGTGGATCGTGCTCACGTGGTTCGCGCCAAGGGCCGCGGAAGCCTCGTTCACAGGCGCGCCGGCCATCGTGTGGAGCTCGTGTTGCTTCACGTCAGTCGATCTGACTTTCGCCTCGCTATCGCAGGGCGCGGTTCGTGCCGAGTAGATCTCCTGCGCTTCGAGCAGCGCTGGAAGAGCGCGCCGTACGAGCTGCATGCCCGTCTACGGAGCCCGGCCGTAAGCTGGGAGATCCGCGTCGGCTTCGTGCACTATGACGCGGCTCGACACCTTCTCCGCGTCCGCGGGCGCCTCGAGGACCACGAGGTCGCCAGCCACCCAGCGCACCACCCCATCCCCAGCCAAATAGACAACTCCACAGAGGTCGTCTACGCGAGCACGTTCGTCCCGTTCGACTCGAGCTTCTGAGCGACGACACGATGGCGGGGGTAGTGCCGGCGGTCTGGATCCTAACCGCCGGTTGACGTTCCTCGGTTTTCTGACTAAGGTCAGAGAATGTCCGATGCGATCGTCGATCAGGTCCGCCGCTTCAACCGCATCGTTACCGAGCGCGTCGGGGCGCTGAACGATCATTTCCTCGGGCGCGAGCGGCCACTCGGCGAGGCCCGGCTGCTGTGGGAGATCGGGCTCGACGGTTGCGAGCTGCGCGTGCTGCGGGCGCGCCTCGGGCTCGACTCGGGGTATCTGAGCCGGCTCCTGCGCTCACTGGAGGCGGCGCGGCTGGTGAAGGTCGCGCCGGTTGACGGCGACCAGCGGGTTCGGGTTGCGCGCCTCACGGCTGCTGGCCGCCGCGAACGCGCTGCCCTCGACGAGCGCTCTGACGAGCTCGCGCAATCGCTGCTTGCACCTCTGAGTTCGAATCAGCGCGAGCGGCTGGTCGCGGCGATGCATGACGTCGAGCGCCTGCTGAGCGCCGCGAGCGTGCAGATCACGGCCGTCGATCCCGAGCATCCCGATGCGCAGTACTGCCTCGCGGAGTATGTCGCCGAGCTCAACTGCCGCTCGGAACGCGGCTTCGATCCCTCGGTCGGCGCCACGGCTCTCCCGCACGAGGTCCGGCCGCCTGCCGGGGAGTTCTTCGTCGCCTACCTGCATGGCGAGGCAGTCGGCTGCGGCGCCGTGAAGCACCGCGCCGACGCGCCGGCCGAGATCAAGCGCATGTGGATCGCTCCGAGGGCCCGCGGACTTGGACTCGGCCGCCGCCTCATGGAAAGGCTCGAGGGTTGCGCGCTGGCCGGCGGAGCTCGGGTTGCGCACCTCGAGACGAGCGCAGTACTCGTCGAGGCGATCGCCCTGTACCGGTCAACCGGTTGGGTCGAGGTGCCTGCGTTCAACGACGAGCCGTTCGCCGACCACTGGTTCGAGAAGGCGCTGACCTGAAGCGCCAGTGTGCCGCGACCATAACCCCGCAGCCGCTACGCAGGACCGAGAGCCGTGGTGCGGGAGCATCCTCGTGATGAGAGTGGGGCTCCATGCGATCGGGGTAGGAACAGGTGCGCGCCGCGAGGTGATCGACGCGGTGGCGGTAGCCGCCGAGGCGTGTGGGTTCGCGACGCTGTGATGCCGCGCTGCGGCGCGTGGCCGAGCTCGGAGATGGCTGGTATGGCTTCAATCTCGCGGGACTCGACGCCGTAGGCGAGCGGCTGGCGGTGCTCGAGGCGCTGTGCCGCGAAGCTGGGCGACATGGGCGAGTTGGAGCTGGCTGTCGCGTTGAAGGCAGGTCAACCCGAAGATCTAAGTGCCTTGAATCAGATGGGCGTTAGCGAACTCGTGCTCGTGGAAACGCCACCCGAGGATCCGCGTGACGTCGCGGACCGGGTCACCGCGCTCGCTTCACGATGGAGCGTCGTGACCGGATGAACGAGACAACGTGTCGGCGCTCCAGGCGCGAAGGAGCACGTCAATCCGGGTCGATTCGCTGCCCGAATGCGATGTCGTGGCCGTCGGGATCCTGAACGCCGAACTCGCGGAAACCGTGGGGAGCGTTATAGATGGTGTAGTCGATCCCGGCGCCGCGCTCCTGAACCTCAGCGTAGATCGCATCGACGTCGTCGACGCGGATGTAGGCGTTCCACATCTTGTCGACGATGCGCCAGTGGGGAACGAGGCGCTCTGAGTCCTCGGCGAGGGCCAGCAGGATCGTCGCGTCGTCACGGTCCGCCGTCGCGAAGTCGGGTGGATCACCGTACACACGGCAGTCGAAGCCGAGGCGCTCCGTGTAGTAGGCGACAGAGCGCTCCAGATCCGCCACGAGCAGCACAGGGGAGATACCCGTCAGTACCGCCACGCGAGGATCCTTAACTCGGCGGTGTGATCCTTGAATGAGATCACTGGAGGTTTTCGGCGATCTCATTGGCACGAGACCATTGCTCCGGCGGGACCACGAGGTAAATCTCCCGGCGACCGAAACGGTCGGGCGGGTGATCTGCAACACAACTCGCGTCAATACCCATACCGCGAAGGTGGTCGCGCCACGCAACCGCCGTCTCTTGGTCCTCGAGCACGCTGACGGTCTCCCAGTGCTCAACTCGTGGGTCGCCGATTGACACCGCCGGTTCCTTGGCAACACGACCCTTCAGGAAACGTGGAATCGCCACCCGGCTAGCGTACGCCCGTTCCACGAACCGAGCCAGCGGGAGCAGCCCTATGCCGAGCGGTGCGTGTCGCCGCTCGCTGTGACGGGTGCGCGTCCGCCGTCCGCTCGTAGCCGATAGCCAGTGCCGCGGATCGTCTCGATCGCCTGGGCCTCGAAGGGGCGGTCAACCTTCTCGCGCAGGTACCGGACGTAGACGTCGATGACGTTGGAGCGGTTCTCGTAGTCGTAGTCCCAGGCCTGTTCGAGCAACTGGTAGCGGGTGAGGATGTCCCCGGGGCGGCGCATGAACGCTTCCAGCAGCGCGAACTCTTTCGTGCTCAGGACGATCTCGGTCTCGTCGCGCCAGACCCGCCGGCTCGCCGGGTCCAGCGTGAGGTCCCCGGCGGTCAGGAGTGTTGGTTTCTCGATCGGACCTCGCCGACTCAGCGCGCGTATGCGTGCCAGGAGCTCTGCGAACGAGAACGGCTTGATCAGGTAGTCGTCGGCGCCGCCATCGAGGCCGGCGATCCGGTCATCGACGCTGTCTCGTGCGGTGAGCATCAGAATGGGGGTCCAGATGCCGTCGGCGCGAAGTCGACGGCTGGTCTCAAACCCGTCGATGGTGGGGAGCATGACGTCGAGGACGATGACGTCGTATTCGGTCGAGCCGGCCATCCAGAGGGCGTCGTCGCCGGTGATAGCGACATCGGCGGCCAGTCCCTCGGCACGCATTCCCCGTCTGATGAGGGCGGCCATCTTCACTTCGTCCTCGACGATCAGGATTCGCATTCAGACAAGCTTTCCATGCGATTGTGAGCGGCAGATGAGAGGCGAGTGCGGCGGCTACCATCCAGGAGCCGCCGCGCTGTCAGGAAAGACCGACAGGTGCTCGGTGCCCTACCGATAGCCCAGCCGATCCTTGGTCGAATGCTCAGCCTTCTTGCCGTGGTCGCGGTCGCTCGCTTTGGCCCTTTCGTTCCGTGAGCCAGCGTCCACTGCGTCGCGTTTATCCGGCGTGGTCTGGTTTCCGCGCAGGATGTGGTCGCCGTCGCGGGCGGGAATGCGCTCGACGGCCGCGGCCTTGGCGTTGGTCTGGGTTGTCGCCGCCCCGGCGATCGCTGGGGCGCCGAGGGCGAGAGCAGACAGTCCCGCGAGGACACCTACGTTGGTCTTCAGACGCCTGATCATCATGTGGTTCTCCTTTTAGTTGGGGACCAAGCGTCGGTCACGGTAGGAGAGTCAGATGAGACCACCATGAGCCGGCCCGACGGGTCGCGGTACGTCGGGTCGGTGCTGCGTTGCGGGGCGGTGGGGTCGGGGATGGTGATCGAGAAGTCCACGTGGCCGTCGTGGTTTCTCACGGTCGCGTGACCGCCGTGCGCGCCCGCGATCGCCTGCACGATGGCCAGTCCCAGCCCGGAGCCGCCACGCCCGCGGCTCGAATCCTCCCGAGTGAAC
>CATPBV010000081.1 GCA_955652345.1 uncultured Solirubrobacteraceae bacterium
ATCAACAATCAGTCGGTTCCGTTCCCCGGTGGCGGTTTTCCCTTGTGCGTGGCCGACCTCCGGACGCAGAAGGCCAGCTGCAGCGGCCTCGTGCCGGGCGCGCGCTATGTGCTGGTGCGCCGGCGCCGCCATGCGCTGGTAAACGCAAGGGCGGGGTTCGACGGCGTCGCTCGGTTCCCCGGGTTCCGCGGCTCGCCCTCGATCAGGGGCGGGGACCTGCTGACACTACGCAACCGCGTCGGACGCGAGCTCACAGCGCTGCACGTCGCGCACCTCAGGGTCGCCCTGACCGGCGCTCAGACCGTGGTAACGGGCGGCGTCTGCCAGCCCCTCCAGTACTGGGGAGCGCCCGTCAGCAGCCCACCGATCACACCGAAAGTGGGAAGCGGGGGGGTCGCGGGCACAGGCACCCTCTGCCCGCCCCGAGGACGCGCTGCTGGGTTGCCAGCCAAAGACATCGCGCAGACGGACGATCTGAGCGGCGGCCAGACCCGAACCGAGCTTCCGGACCTGCTCTCGACCACACCCGTCAACGGAGCGGTTCTGTACGGCTCGTTCGTCGCGCTGGCGCAGGCCGGCTTTCAAGCGCCCGGGGGCGGAGTCGACACCGCCGGCACTCCCGTGGCGCTGACGATCACCCGCCTGGGTAGCTCCCGTCCAGTATTCAGCTCCTCGAATGTGAACACCTTCGGCGGCGCCCCGGTCACTGGCCTGGCGGTCGGGACATACCTCGCCAAGTGGGTCGTGACCGATGCCAACGGCGACACCCGCACCGTCCGGACGCGGCTCGTGGAGCAGCGCTAGCCCTGCACCGCGCGCTACCGCGACAGGATCTTCACGAACGCCTCGAGCTGGTCCGTCCGCCAGCACTCGAACGCCGTGCAATGCTGCTCGTAGGCCGCGATCACGCTGTCGCCGTAGTTCCAGTACAGCCGCGGTTCGGGGTTCAGCCAGAAGGTGCGCCCGGCGCGGGCCGTGATCGCCGCGAACGCGTCCTCGCGTGGCGGCCGGCCGTTGGTGCGGGCATCGCCGAGCACGATCACGGTCGCGCGGGGGTGCAGCTCGTCCTCGACTAGCCCGAGGAACTCGGTCCATACCCGCCCGTAGTCCGTATACCCGGACACGTCGGCGACGCCGGCGTCGCGGGAGACGGCCTCGCTGGCGGCGCGAAAGTCCCGTTCGCGCTCGAACACGTCGGTGACTTCCGAGATTCGTTCGATGAACACGAACGAGCGGAGCTTGCGGAACGCGTCGTGCAGCGCGTGCAGCACGCTGAGGAAGAACGTGCTGGCGCTGGTGACGCTCGTGGAGACGTCGCACAGCACGAAGATCTCGGGCCGCCGCGGGCGCACCGGGCGGTACTTGAGCTTGACCGGCACGCCGCCGGTCTCGAGCGACGCCCGCATCGTCCGGCGGAAGTCGACGTGGGCATGGCGGTTGTGGCCCTTGCGCTCGTGGCCCTGAGTGGCGAGGAGCCGCTTGAGCTGAGCGACGACGCGGTGCACAGCGGCGAGGTCCTGGATCGGCCCGGTGGGAAGCGCCCGGTCGAGCTCGTTCAGAGGGCGCTTTGGCGGAAGCGATGACGTGCGGGCGATCAGGGCGCGCTCGAGCTCGCGCCGCAGGTGCTGCTCGAACTTGACGAGGCGGTCTCTGGGGATCCCCGCCCGGCGGGGGTCGTCCTGAGGGAGCTCTGGCTGCGGCTCGGTGCGCAGGCCGAGCGCCCGGCGAATCCGCTGGACGTCGACCCCCAGCACTCCCGAGCCCTCCGCCTGCCCGAACGCGGCGATCGCAAGCCGAGCGAGGTCACGCAGCGCCGCGTCGGACCCGTCCCTGAGCGCCGCGGCGATCTGCCGGCGCAGCGTCTCCAGGTCGATCTCGCCGTCGGCTCCGGCGCCATGGCGATCGTCGAGCTGGCGGCGGGCGGCTTCCGCCTCGGCCGCTCGGAAGAAGAAGCGGTCGAACACAAGCTCGAACACGTGACGGTCCTGCTGGGACTTGGCGAGGGTCGCGGCAAGCGCCTCCTTGAAGTCATCGCGGTCAGTCCAGTCGACGTGCTCCAGCGCGTCGAAGGCGTCGAGGATCTCCGCCGTCCCGACGGCCACCCTCTCGGCGCGGAGGTCCTCGGCGAACGCCAGCAGCTGACCTCCGAACCCGCCCGGCGCCCTGGCCGGAATCCCGGTCTCGGACGTCCCGGCCGACGGCAGTCGATGACTCACGCGGCGGCGGCGTCGAGCTTCACGCCCACCCGAGCTGCGACGGTGTCCAGGTCGCTGCGGTGCTTGACGATCACGCTCATCGTCTGGGTGAACACCGCCTGGTCGATGTCGCTGGCCCCCAGCAGCATCAGCGCGCGGGCCCAGTCGATCGACTCGGCGATGCTCGGCGGCTTCTTGAGGTCGAGCTCACGGACGTCGTGGATGATCTCGACGAGCTTGCGCGCGATCGTCTGATCGAGCTCGGGAACGTGCAGGCGGACGATCTCGAGCTCGTGCTCGAGCGCCGGGTAGTCGAGCCACAGGTACAGACAGCGGCGCTTGAGGGCCTCCGTCAGCTCGCGGGTGTTGTTCGAGGTGAGCAGCACCACCGGTTGCGTGCGGGCTTCGATCCGGCCGAGCTCGGGGATCGAGATCTGGAAGTCGGACAGAAGCTCCAGCAGCATCGCCTCGAACTCCTGGTCGGTCTTGTCGATCTCGTCGATCAGCAGCACCACCGGATCTTCCGATGCGATCGCGGTCATCAGTGGGCGAGGCAGCAGAAACTCCTCGCCGAAGATGTCATCCTGGACCTCCTGCCACCCTGCCGTGTCGGCCTCGGTCTGGATCCGCAGCAGCTGCTTGCGGTAGTTCCATTCGTACAGCGCCTTGGCCTCGTCGAGTCCCTCGTAGCACTGAAGCCGCACCAGGCGTCTGTCGAGATAGGAGCCGAGCGCCTTCGCCAGCTCGGTCTTGCCGACGCCGGCGGGGCCCTCGACGAGCACAGGCTTGTTCAGTTTCGCCGCGAGGAACGACACGAGCGCGGTCGCCTCGCCCGGCAGGTAGCCGACCGAACGCAGGCCGCGGGCCACGTCATCGACCGAGGTGGGCTGCGTCGGGATCATCGGCGGGACCGCCAAATATAGGGTTCATCCGTGTGCGTCCTCGCCGTCGCCGTAAAGTCCTCGCACCTGGGGCTGTTCGCGGCGGTGATCGCGTTCGGGTTCGTGCTCGGGACGTTCGGTCACATCATCCGCTCGCGGCCGGTGATCGTCACCGGGATCCTGGTGATTGGGGTCACGAGCGCGTACTACGTGTTCCTGCTCCAGCCCGGGTCCGGGTGAGCGTGACGAAATAGCAACGATTTCGTCCTCATGGCGTCTGGGGCCCGACGATGAGGGCCCGTGAAGCTCGCCAGGGGGTCATAAGTCGTCACTCGAGCGCGCTGGTTCGGCCACTGCCAGGTTGACGACGCTATGTGTCCTCAGGTTGGCAACGGGCCTCCGGGCTGCGTCGAGTGCCGAGTTGTTGCCCCGCGGCGGAGCAACGTGACGGTTGCCGCGGCACGACGATGACCCGCTCGGATGCCGAAGAGCTGTTCCTGCGTCTCGTGCGCAGAGCACGCCTGGAGCACCCCGAAGTCAACGCGCCCCTCGGGCGTTTCGAGGTCGACTTCGTGTGGCGCGAAGCAGGCCTCGTCGTCGAGGTCGATGGTTATGCCTATCACCGCAGCCGCGACGCGTTCGAGCGCGACCGCCAGCGCGACGGCGAGCTTGCGCAAATGGGCCATCAGGTGATGCGGCTGACCTGGCGGGCGCTGAGCAGGAGCCTGAGGTTGTGCTGGTGCAGGTGGCGAGCGCGCTCGCCGTCAGAGCTTTTCGAAGCCCTCGTCGTCCAGCGGGATCGTGAGCTGGTCGTCGCCGTCGGCCGACGGCCGAGCGCTGGCGGCCGGTGGTGTGCGAGCCGGCCTCGTGGCCCTCCGGTCCGGGCGGGCGATCCGGAGCGTGGGAGGGTCATCGGGGACGACGGTGGGGCCGAAGCGGGGATCGCGGGCCACTCGGGTAGTTGGGTCGCGGAGGGTCCCCTCGCCCCCGGGACCGTCTGCCGGCACCGCCCGCGGCGAGCGGACGGGGCCGGCTCGCCGCCGCGTGTCCGGGCGCCGTGCCACCGGCTCCACCTCGCCGGGTAGGGGGGGCTCTGGCTGGTTTGCCGCTCGGATCCTCGACCCGGCATACGTGAGGAGCGCGGCCACGCCGAGCGTCGCGAAGATGCCCCACTCGATCCCCGACGTTGTCGCGCCTGGACCGGTCACGTGCGTGCCCTGCTTGTCGAAGATCCTCCATACGATCAGCAGGCAGGTCCACGCGCCCGCGGCGGTGATCACGCCCCCGTCGCCTCCAGGCAGATGAAAAGCGCGGCCCTGGGCGCGCTTGTAGAGCAGCGTCAGCACCGAGGCGGCGACGACGAGCACGGCCGCCTCGACGAACGAGAACGAGCCCCAGCCGGTCAGCGCTGCGCTGGCCACCTGCGCGGCACCCCTCCCCGGCGCGATGACCGTGACCTGGTACCAGGGCAGGAACAGCGTCAGGAACAGCCCGATCGCTGCCACCGCCGCCAGACGGCGGTCGGGGGCGAGCGTGCGCCACGCGCGCGCGACCCCGATCACGCGCACTTCGCCACGATCGCCCGCGCGGTGAGCAGTGCGCCTCACGGGCCGATTGTAGGCCCGACGCCGGGCAGTGCCGCTGGTAGATTCGCCCGGGCATTGACGAATGTTCGACGCTCCCGGCGCAGGGCGGCTCGTCTCGCCCCGGCCGCCCTGCTCTGCTGTCTGGCCATCGCAGGCTGCGGCGGTGGCTCCGGCGATGCCAAGAAGCTCCTGCGGGAGACCTTCAGCGGTCAGCACAAGATCTCGAGCGGCGTCCTCGACGTGCAGCTGACGATCGACCCCGCCGGGTCGAGCACGCTACATGGGCCGATCACGCTCAGCTTCGGCGGCCCGTTCGAGAGCCTCGGTCCGGGCAGGCTGCCGCAGTCGGACTTCAAGCTCGGAGTCGCCGGTTTCGGCTTCGCGGGCTCGCTCGGGATCCTCTCCACGGGCACCGCCGGCTACGTCACGCTGAAGGGCATCGCCTACGAGCTCCCACAGGCGAGCTTCCAGCGGCTGGAGTCGAGCTTCGCCGCTGCCGCCGCCCCAGGAGGCGGTGGGATCTTCAACCGGCTGGAGGCCGCTCTCACGAACCCGACGGTGGTGGGGGAGGAGGCCATCGCCGGCGCGAAGACGACTCACATCCGGGCCGGCATCAACGTTGCGGCGCTCCTCGCCGACGTGAGCGGCCTGCTGCAGCGGGCTTCGTCGTTAGGCGTGTCGGGCACCGGCGCCTTGGCCGGGGGCATCTCGGCGGCCACTCAGCGGCGGATCGCAGGCCTGATCTCCAACCCAACGTTCGACCTGTGGACGGGAGTCAGCGACAGGACTCTTCGCAGACTCCAGATCGGCGCGACCGTGGCCGTCTCGGGGCAGATCGGCCAACTGCTCGGGTCCAGGTCGGTGGATCTGGGCCTGAGCATTGAGTACAGCTCCCTGAACCAGCCGCAGACGATCGCGGCACCCGCGACCGTCCGGCCGTTCAGCGAGCTCGCGGTGAGGCTGCGGGGCCTTCAGCAGGCTCTCAAGGCCGCGTTCGGCAGGTAGCGCGGCCGCTATTCGCTGCCGACTTCCTCCTCTTCTTCCTCTTCCTCCTCGAGCTCCTCATCGATTCCTCTGCCACGGTCCTGGCTGGCTTGGAAGGTCTCGAGCAGCTCGTCCCGCCGGGCCTCGTCGACCGGCGTCTCGTCGGCGATCAGCACCCAGTCGGCGCCTTCGTACTCCTCCATGTTGAAGATCTCGGAATCGAGCTCGGGAGAGTCGTCGACGACGACCAGCACCTCGGTCTGCGGGTTGAAGTAGGTCCCCGGGCGGTTGATCAGCTCCTCGAGCTCGAACTTGCGCGGGTCGGCCATCGGTCGCGGAGCCTACCCGGAAACGCCTTCGTTATGCGGATCCACCAGACCCCGGTCGACCAGCGCGTCGATCTGGCGCTGCACCTCGCCCTCGACGTCGAGTGGCGGCTTGCCGGCTCTCACGAGCCGCTCGTTCCGAGCTAGCGCCTGCTGCCGGATCTCCGTGCGCAGCTCTGGGTCGATGTCGGCGCGGGACGCGCCGGCGGCGGTGACTCCGCGCAGCTCCGAGATCTCCTTCTCTACGTCGACCCGCGCCTCTCCGCGACGCGCTCGCCGGGCGTTTCGCGCTTCCAGCAGCTCGCGGATCTCGCTCTCGCGCTGCGCCGCGTCGGCAGCGGATCCGGGCGGCGGCTCCGCGGAG
>CATPBV010000082.1 GCA_955652345.1 uncultured Solirubrobacteraceae bacterium
CGTCGTCCGAGTCCTTGCGGCGGCGCCACAGCCATGGGAAGGGGAGCAGCGCCGCGATCTTCTCCGCAAGAGTCTGCGCCTTGAAATAGGACTCGTCGAGTCCGCTCGTTCGCGCGTGGCGCCGGCACAGCTCGCAATGAGCGACGTGCAGCGCGATCTGTCGCCGCTGGCGGATGCCGACCCTCGCTCCGGGCTGCTCGAGCACCCGATCGATCGCACTTCGAACCTCGTGGCAGCGCTTGCCGCTCTCGAGATCGTTGTACTCCTCGCCCAGCCGGCGACGAGCGCGGAACAGGGTGCTCTCGACCATCGGGCGAGTCATCGCCATGCGTTCGCCGATCTCCACATACGAACGTCCCTCGAGCTCGCGCATGAGGAGGATCCGGTGGTGGTCGCGGGAGAGGCCGTAGAACGCGCCACGTAGGCGATCGATCTGCTGCCGGCTCTCGATGGCCCGATCGGGGGCGAGATGTTCGTCGGGCAGCTGCAATTCGCCGGGCACGGAGTCACCGTCTCCATCCAGCGGCACCTCGTGACGGTTTCGCCGGCGCCGAAACTCATCTATGCAGGCGTTCTTCGCGATCTCGTACAGCCAGGGCTTGAAAACGATCGGCCGCTCGGTGTCTCGTAGCCTGCGCAGCACCGAGATGAACACCTCCTGGGTGATGTCCTCGGCTCGGCCGTGGTCTCCCACCATCCCGCGCGCATACACGCTGATGCGATGGTGGTATCGCGAGAACAGCTCCTCGAAGGCGCGGTCATCGCCCTGCCTGACCGCGATGACCAGCTCCTGATCAGTCGCCGTCGGTACCGCTCGAGTCAGGCGAGGAGCGAGTGGCATCCCGATTCAAATCTACCCGTGCTGAGACATCTTGAACGTCCGTGTGGATCGAATCTTGATCGCTACAGCGGGAGCAGTCAAGCCCGCTTGAGGCTATCCGGCTGACCCGGCATACTTCTTGCATGTAGCGGATCCCGACCAGGAGGAACAGCACCGATGGCCAATCACCTGACGCCCACCGAGCTTGCCCGAGAGTCCGGACTGGAGCGTCGTGACGTGATCATGAAGTGCGTCGAGTTGGGCGTCCCGATCTTCAACGGTCGGATCGACAAGACTCTGTTCCTCTCGAGCCTCCGGGCGCATCCGAGCACACCGCAGCAGCCCCGGGTGCAGGCAGCCAGCGCGTAGCGCGAACGCAAGGCCGATCTGGGCCGCCAGCCACTGCTTCGCTTACCGTAAGCGCGCCGGCGGGAACCGCATCTTTAGCCCTCTCGGAGGGTTGAGTACGACAATGCGCCGCTCTATCGCAGTGCTTGCGGCGTCCGCGATGGTGCTCGCGGCGAAGGCTGGATTGGCCCAAGCGCAGGGCAATCCTGGCGCGAAGCGCGGGCTCGTGCGAGCACTCACAGCCGACATGCAAGCCGCCGGACCGGCCAGCGGGGCATACGTCGTCGATCTGACGACCGGGCAGGCTCTGTTCTCCGCCGCGGCGGGCGTCCCGCGACTGCCGGCGTCGGTCGAGAAGCTCTACACGACCTCCACCGTCCTGCTGCGCTTCGGATCCGCCGCGAGGCTGGCCACCTCGGTCCTCGGCGTTGGGACTCTCAGCCCTCTTGGAATATGGGATGGGGCGCTCTACCTGCGGGGCGGCGGGGACCCGACCTTCGGATCGGCCGTGTTCGATCGATCGACATACGGCACCGGCGCGAGCGTCCAGCAACTCGTCAGGAGGCTGATTCACGGCGCCGGAATCACCGGTGTGCAGGGCCGCATCGTCGGCGACGCCTCGATGTTCGACCTCCTCCCGGGGACGCCCGCGACTGGCTTTCAGTGGTCCCCCTACCTCGAGGGCTCGCTGAGCGCCCTCGCTTTCAACCGAGGGTTGATCGGCGGTGGCGCGGCGAACGTCATGCATCCGTCGTACTTCGCCGCCCACCGGCTCGCCGCGGCGATGCGGGCCGCCCGGCTGCGATTGCCGAGCAGCACCGCGATCGTGGCTGGAATCGCGCCGCCCGGCGCCCACCAGCTGGCGACCGTCTCCTCGCCGCCCATGAGCACGATGATCGCGCTCACCAACGCGCCATCGGACAACTTCTTCGCGGAAATGCTCCTGAAGGACCTGGGAGCTCGCTTCGGAGCCGGCGGCACGACCGCTGCGGGGGCCAGCGTTGTGCGGGCCGAGCTCTCCACCACGTTCGGGATAAGGCCCAAGCTCGACGACGGCTCCGGGCTATCTCTATACGACGCCACCACACCGCGCCAGGTGGTGAAGCTGCTGGGGCAGATGGCTGGCAACAAGGACTTCGTGAACTCGCTCGCGGTCGCGGGTGAGACCGGAACGCTGACCGATGAGATGCAGGGAACGGTCGCCCAGGGACGTTGTCGCGGTAAGACCGGCACGCTTTCTGACGTTTCGAACCTGGTCGGCTACTGCCAGGCTCGTGATGGGCACACCTTGGCGTTCGCGTTCCTGATGAACGGGATCTATCCGTACTACGCGCATCCGATCCAGAACAGCATGGCCATCGCCCTAGTCAAGTACGACGGCTGACCACTGAACCTGGGCGTAGCGGTCAGCGTCAGGATCACCGCCACAACGCAGCCGCCGCCGGGCAAGAAGCCCCGAGTCGTGCGCAGCCTGACGGGATGACGCGTTAGGGCAGCAGCGAGCGCAGTCCGTCTTCGTCGATCACCTGAACGCCAAGTCGCTCGGCTTGCGCGAGCTTCGAGCCAGGACTCTCTCCCGCTACGACATAGCCGGTCCTGCGAGACACCGAGCCGGTCACCTTCCCGCCCCCAGCGACGATCCTCTCTGTCGCCTCCTCGCGCGTCAGGTTGGGAAGGGTCCCGGTGAGCACGAACGTCTTGCCGGCGAGCGGTCCTGTCCCAGGCGCGGGGCCCTCCTGTTCGAGCCGCAGCCCCTGGGCGCGCAGATCTTCGATCAACCCGAGCATCTGCTCATCGTGAAGCTGGTCGTGGATCGTCTGCGCCATCTTCGGCCCGACGCCCTGCGTCTGCTCGATTTCCTCGATCGATGCGCCCAGGAGCCCATCGATCGTGCGGAACTGCTGGGAGAGGTTCCGGCCAGTCACGTATCCCACCTCCTCGATCCCAAGGGCGTACAGAACACGCCCAAACGGCTGGCGCTTCGAGTCCTCGACAGCTGTCACCAGCTTCTGGGCGGAGACCTCGCCGAATCCGGGCTGCCCGGCGATCCGCTCGGCGTCGAGCCGGTAGAAGTCCGCGGCGGTCCTCACCCAGCCGAGCTCCATGAACAGGCTCACCTGCTTCTCGCCGAGCCCGTCGATGTCCATCGCGCCCACGAAATGCTTGAGAAGCTGCCAGCGCCGCCCAGGGCAGTCCCGGTTCGGGCACCTGGTGAAGACCGACTCCTCCGGCTTGACCGTGGGCGTTTGGCAGATCGGGCACTCCGCGGGTGGGTGAGGGGGCGGCGGGCGCTTCTCGCGCTCCGCCACGTGCGGCCCGGGCGACAGAACCTGTGGGATAACGTCGCCCGCCCGCAGCACGATGACCTCCTCACCCTCCCGGAGGTCCTTGCGGGCCAGGTCCTCCTCGTTGTGGAGCGTGGCGAGCTTGATCGTCACGCCTCCGACGTGGACCGGCTCGAGCATCGCGTAGGGATGCAGATCGCCGAACTTCCCGGGATTCCAGCCGATCTGATTCAGCCGGGTCACCGCAGTAGTGGGCGGGAACTTCCACGCGATCGCCCAGCGAGGCTCGCGGCCGACCACGCCGAGCCGCCGTTGCAACTCGACCTCGTTGACCTTCACGACGACCCCGTCGATCTCGAAATCGAGCGACCCGCGGCGCTGCTCCCAGGATTGGCACTGGGCGACGACCTCGTCCTCGATCTGCAGCTTCTTGACATCGGGATGGACGGGAAAGCGGTGCTCACGGAGCCACTCGAGCGCCTCCCAGTGAGCCTCGAATGAGATGCCCTGTGTGGCACCGATCGCGTAGCACCACACCGACAATGGGCGGTCGGCAGTGAGCTTCGGGTCGAGCTGGCGGATCGTGCCGGCGGCGGAGTTGCGGGGGTTCATGAAGGTCGAGAGCCCCGCCTGCGCGCGCCGCTCGTTGAGCGCCGCGAAATCCGGCAGCGACATGTACACCTCGCCGCGGACCTCCACCATCGTGGGCGGATCGTCGATGTCGAGCCGCAGCGGGATCGCAGGAATCGTCCGCAGGTTGTGAGTGACGTCCTCACCAATCTCGCCGTTGCCGCGGGTGGCGCCTCGCTCGAACACGCCGTTGCGGTACAGCAGCGAGATCGCCAGCCCATCGATCTTCGGCTCGGCGACGTACTCGAACTCAGGATCGGTGATGCCCTCGCGCGCCAGGTGGTTGCGCATCCGCTGAATCCATGCGCGCAGCTCCTCGGCTGAGCGCGCGTTCGCCAGCGACAGCATCTGCTGGGGATGGCGGACCTTGATCAGGTCGCTGACCGGCTCACCGCCGATCCGCTGCGTCGGCGAGTCAGGGGTGACGAGCTCCGGATGGTCAGCCTCGATCGCGCGCAGCTCGTCGAGCAGCGCGTCGTATGCGTCATCGCCGATCTCCGGATCGTCGAGTACGTAGTAGCGATAGCCGTGGTGTTCGAGGAGACGACGGAGCTCGGCGGCACGCTTGGCCGGGTCCCTCTCGGGCTCCGCCCGCGCGGCGCTCACGAGCCGGAGACCTCGCGCGCGGCGGGCTCGATCAGACGGGCCAGGTCGTATCGCTGGAGCGCCTCGAGCCCATCCCTGTCAGTCAGGTCGAAATGGATCGGGGTGACCGCGATCTTGCCTCTGGCCACCGCGGCCAGGTCCGTCCCCTGCTCGTCGCGCTCGAAGCTCGCATCGCCGTAGATGCGATACAAGCGGCGGCCGCCGGCACCCTCATCGACGAGCGCGAGCTCGTCCCGGTAGATCCGCTTTCCGAGTGCGGTCACCTCCACGCCTTGCGGGTCCGCCCCGGGAACGTTGATGTTCAGCAGCGTCCCGCGCGGCAGCGGCACGCTCTTCAGCTCCGCCACCAGACGCGCGGTGAAGTCAGCGGCGGTCGCGAACTCGAAACCGCCGCCGGTCCGGAAGTCGAGCTCCATCGCGCTCGACTGCTGCGAGACGGCGATGCCCGGAAGCCCGAGGACAATCGCTTCGAGCGCCGCGGCGACCGTCCCGGAGTAGGTGATGTCGTCACCGAGATTCGACCCATGATTGATACCCGAGACAACCAGCTCCGCTTCGAAGCCCTCGATCAGCCCGAGTCGAGCCAGCCGGACGCAATCCACCGGCGTTCCATCGGTGGCGTAGCCGACGGTGCCGTCGCCGAACTCGACCTCCTGCACCCAGAGCGGGCGCCGCGTGGTGATCGAGCGGGCCATCGCGGATCGGTTGCCGTCCGGAGCGATCACCGCAAGCTCGATCCCCGGAAGCTCCAGCAGCGACTTGCGAAGGGCCTGCAACCCCGCCGCCTCGATGCCATCGTCGTTTGTCAATAGGACACGCACCGGGAATTGATCCTAGCCACGCATGCGGCCGGTCGTTCAGGCGCGAGGCCCGAGCGCCTGCCCGAGGCTGGCCACCACGGCCAGGGGCTCCTCGGTGATCTGGCGCCAGGTCACGCGGATCACGCGATAGCCGGCGGCGACGAGCGTCGCGTCCCGGCGACGGTCGCGCTCGAATGCAGCCCGATGCCCGTGGAACCGAAACCCGTCGACCTCGACGACGAGGCGCTGCGCGGCCCACAACAGGTCGACCTCGTACCCCGAGACGCGCGCATTGGAGCCAGGTAGCGGCAGCCGCGCGGCGCCGATCAGCTGGCGGAGCCGGAGCTCCGCCTCGGAGCGAGTCAGGGCCGGCTCGCGCTCCCGGCGCAGCAGCGCTCGAATCGTCTGTGCGCCCGGGCGGCCCCGCGAACGCTCGAGCGCGCCCTGCAGATCTGCATCGCAGAAGGCCTTTCACCCGCGCCTGTGCTACCGCGCGCGCCGTCTCCTCCTCCCCCGCCTGCGAGGCAACGTCGACGAGTGTACGTGCCGGGCTGGTCAGCGAAACCCCGCCTCTTTGGCCGACGTCTCGAGGATCGATCCGAGCGACGCTGTGGATCCGGACGCCCGACTTGCGCCGACAGCGGCGTCCGACGAGTGTCACCTCGACGTCTTCGGGTCGCTCTTCGATCATCCCCCAGAGGTGGGCCGCGGACCGGTGGCTGATGAGGGCGTGCTCGCCGCATGCCAGAAGCGCCGCATGTTCTGCCGCCAGCTGCGCTTGCGCCTCGTGGCCGACGAGGTAGACACCTCGGTGCACCCGGTGCAGGTCTCCGTCGCGTGCCCGGCGATCGACCACGTGGCGGCTGACCCCAGCCGAGAGGAGTTCGGCCCGCTTGACGGCGCCTTGATGCGAGCTGGCGAGGTGAGCGGTCACCCGCCCAGGCGGCTCGTTCGCCGGCCGAACGTTACATCCCTCGACTTGGCTCACACGGTTGTCACCTTTGCCCGCACCACGCGGGCGAACGTCACCATCGTTTCGCCCGGGAGGTCGGTTGTAACGTTCGCCCGGGACAGGTTCGCCCGGGACAGCAACTTTTCGTCGGTCGGACACGCCGAAAGCATGCAGCCGCGCAGCGTCAACCCGGCGGTTTGTCACACAGTTGCGACAAACGCGTCGAGCACCCGCTCGCCGCCGTATCCCACGCCCGCCAGGTACAGGCCGTGCGGCGGCGCGGTGGGCCCGGCCGCCGACCGCGGCCGGCCCTCCAGCAGGGAGACGAAGTCCTCCACCTCCCGGCAGCGCAACATCGTTCCCACCAGCACGCGGTTCATCTGGCGCATGAACGCGTCCGCCTCGATCCAGAACTCGACCACCCCGGATCCGGCTTCGCGCCAGTAGGCGGCCATCACCTCCCGCTCGAACCGGACGTGCTCCGTCTGCGAGGGAGTGAACGCAGTGAAGTCGTGCACCCCGACGAGCGCCGCCGCGAACTCCTGCACTAGATTCAGATCGATCGGATGGGGCCAGTGCAGCGCCCGCCCGCGCTCCAGCGCCCCGCGGGCCTGCCGCACCAGCACCCGGTAGCAGTACGCTCGGCTGGTCGCGTCGGCGCGCGCGTCAAACGCGTCATCCGCGCGCGCACACTCGAGGACCGCAACGTCTTCGGGAAGCAGCGCGTTCAGCGAGCGCACCGAGGCCGGCTCCCCCTCGTAGCTCCCCACCTGGCCCCAGGCGTGGACCCCGGCGTCTGTGCGCCCCGCGACCGTCAGCGGGACCGCGTCCGCGCGCAGCACCACCGCAAGAGCTCGCTCGACCTGCTCCTGCACGGTCCGGGTGCCCGGCTGCCGCGCCCATCCTGCGAAGCCGCTGCCGTCGTACTCCAGAAGGAGTCGACAGCGCATGCTCTACACGAGCTCGAGAAGCACCATCTCGCTCGAATCCGAGCGGCGCGGACCGAGCTTCAGGATGCGCGTGTAGCCGCCGGGGCGGTCGGCGTAGCGCGGGGCGATCTCGTCGAACAGCCTGTAGACCGCGAACTTGTCCTGACCGAGCGCCGACAGTGCCTGGCGGCGCGCGTGCAGGTCGCCGCGCTTGGCCAGAGTGATCAGCTTCTCGAGCTCCGGCTTGACAGCCTTCGCCTTCGCCTCCGTGGTTTCGATGCGCTCGTGGGCGATCACCTCTTTCGAGAGGTTGATCAGCAGCGCCTTGCGGTGCGAGGCGCTGCGGCTGAGCTGGTATCGCTGGCGCTGGTGGCGCATGGCCGGGAGATCCTCAGTCGCCTCTCAGCGTCAACCCGCGCGCGTGAAGCGTCTCGATCACCTCGTCGATCGACTTCTTGCCGAAGTTCGGGATCGCATTGAGCTCGCTCTCCGTCTTCGAGACGAGATCCCCGACCGTCTGGATCCCCGCGCGCTTCAGGCAGTTGTAGGAGCGGACACCGAGCTCGAGCTCCTCGATCAGGATGTCATCCATCGCGTTCGGCGGACGCGACGGCGCGCCGACGGCGCCGGCGCCTGCCAGCCCCGGCTCGAGCACCGCCCCGCCGGTGTCGCGCAGCTCCACAACGCGATCGGCGTCGGTGAAG
>CATPBV010000083.1 GCA_955652345.1 uncultured Solirubrobacteraceae bacterium
AACGAGCAGGTGGTACATCGCGATCACTGTGGCGTCGGGGCGTTGCCCGCCGGTCCAGGGACCCGGAAGGCGGGCCCTCACCGTTGTCGCAGACGCCGTCGGCGCGGCGCTGAGGACGAGAGGATGGGCCGCGGCGGCGATCGCGTGCGCGAGCTGCAGGACGTGGATGTAGCGGCTCCAGTTGGCGAGCGCGGTGGAGAGGCTGTTGCGAACCGCGAAGACAGTGGCATAGCCGCGTCGGTCGACGCCGTGCACCCAGAACGAGCCGACCTGCGCTCTCGCGTTGGCGATCGTGAACGCCACGTTCGCCCTGGCCGGACCACCGGGCGCGTTCCGCCGGAGGACGAAGAACCCGACATCTCGCAGCGAGCGGCTCGCCCCGGGGACCATCGAAACGACGACGTACACGTGCGTGCTCGCTCGCAGCGCTCGCCAGCTGCCCGACTGGGCACGGATCACCAGGCCGCCGACGCGGCTCGCGAAAATCGTCTGCTGGCCCGTTAGGCCCGCCGGCGCGCTAAGACGGGATCCGGGCGCGATCCGGACCCTCGCCACAGCGTAGGAAACGTCGCCGGGGCTCGGCACGGGCAACGCAACAGCGGCCATCCAGTTGCCGGCGCCCGCTGGGCGCGCAACCGCGGCGCCCGCGTGGGCACCGGTCGCAAACCCCCCCGTCGCCGCACCGACAAGCAGGCAGAGCACGGCGAGAAGCGCGTACCGCGGGCGAAACCGGAGGAGCGGAGTGCGGCTCATCCCTATGGCAATCGGTAGCTGGGTCCGATTGCTGCGCCCGTCTCGACGAATGTTCTAGAGAGTGCGCGGCGGATCAGGGATAGCCGAAGAAGGCCCCGACGAGACGGGGCTGGTCCATCGTCACCGTGCAGGTAGCTCCAGAGACGCTGGGGCAGCCATCCCAGTGGCCGAGAGTCGACCCCGGGCTTGGATTCTTGGTCAGTGTCACGGCCGTGCCGGCGGTGAAGCTCACAGTGCATGATGATCCAGTCGGGCAATTGATCCCGGCTGGGCTGCTCGTGACAGTCCCCGTCTGTCCAGTCTGCTCGGAGGTTGCGTACACAGTTAGCGTGCGAGGCCCGATGGCGGTGAACTGCGCAAACATGTCCCCGTCCCCGATCAGGAGAATGTTGCACCTATCGATGGGGGTCCTAGGCAGGCAGCCGCCACCCCAACCGGTGAAGATCGAGCCACTATCCGGCGTGGCCGTCAAGGAGACAAACCCAGACGTCGTGAAGAACGTCTCGTGGCAGACACGCCCGCAGTCGATGCCCGCGGTGTGAGCGGAATCGGTGACGGTTCCGCTGCCGCTGCCGGTCTTGATTACCGTCAGCGTGATCGCCCCCGGAGGCGATAGGAAGTCCCCCAGGCCCCGCACACTCGAGTTGTCCGCGTCCGAGAACGCCACGACGGCATGGGTGATCTTCGGTGCCCGCACCCTCGTGAAGCGTTTCTCCTCCTGAGCGGCAGCGGCATACTGATCTGGGACCTCGAGCGGAACCTGGGCTACCACGGTGCGGCCAGCGTGAGGCCAGCCCAGGGTTGTGAAGTTCGTTGTCGATGAAGTCGGCGACGAGCGGGTCCTTCTTGACGGCGGCGTAGCTGGCGGGATCGGCGAGCGCACTAAAGATCAGGTGGTACATCGCTACTACGCGTCTGCTCGGACGCTGGCCGCCGGTCCAGGGGCCCGGAGTCTGCCCGCGCGCGGCCGATGCCGAGGCCGTCGGCGCCAAGGCGCCCAGGAGAGGGTGCGCCGCGGCCGCGATGGCATGGGCGACCTGCAGGGCGCGTATGTACCGGCTCCAGTTGCCAACCGCCGTCGACAGGATGTTTCGGACCGCGAAGATCGTCGCGTAGCCGTGGCGGTCGACCCCGTGCACCCAGAACGAGCCAACCTGTGCTTGCGCGTTCGCGATGGTGAAGACCACGTTGGCGTTAGCCGGGCCCTGGAGCGCCTTTCGTCTGAGGATGAAGAACGCTATATCCCGCAGGGAGGCGCTTCCGCCGCGAACACGGGAAACGACCACGTAAACATGGGTCGTGGCGCGAAGCGCGCGCCAGCTCGGAGATCGGGCGGTGACCGAGAGTCCGCCTACGCTGCTGGCGAAGATCGTCTGCTGCCCGGCCAGGCCTGAGGGGGCGATAAGCCGTGATCCCGGCACGATTCGGACCCGCGCCACCCCGTAGCTGACGTCACCGGGGCTAGGCACGGGCAACGCCACGGCAGCCGTCCAGTTGACGACCCCCGATGATGGTCGCGCCCCGCCGCCCGCGTGGGCGCGGGTCGCGAATGTCGCCCCTGCGCCGAGCAGCAGGCAGATGGCAGCGAGCAGTGCGTAGCGCCGGCTCACGCGCAGGAGAGTCGTGCACCTCATCCCTCGAGAAATCGGGCGAGTGCAGCGCCTTCTTGTGTCAACTCGACGGATGTACTAGTGCCGTCAGCCGCCCGCCAGCTGCACCGTCTTGACAGCCAGCATCACCAACGCAACCACCATGTAGCCGGCCAGTGCGAGCAGCGCGGCTTTGCGACCGCGTGAGAACCGTGGCCGCGAGAGCAGCGCCAGGGGCGGCATCGTCCACTCCGACCTGCGCCTCCACGTAGCGGACTTGACGACGGTACGGTCACGCGACCGAAGGGCAGAGGCTCCGATCGCCACCAGCACTACGGCCAGCACACCCCCACCCCCTGCGGCAAGGGCGGTTACATCGATCCCGGGGAACAACGTCGTGATCGTGAGGATCAGCGACAGCAACATCAGGATGCCGACGATCACGCCGGCGAGCGCCTTCAGCCATGGCGGGTTGGTCCAGGGCCCGAGCACTTCCGGGTCGTTGCACAGCATGAGCAGGAACAGCGTCGTCATCGGCAGCAAGATTCCACAGAGCGCCTGCACCGCCTCGGTGATGACGCCGAGCGGAGCACCCGGGGTCAACACGATCGCCGCGGCTGCGACGGTCAGGACGATGAACGCCGAGTAGAAGCCCTTGGCTTCGGAGAAGCTGCGGTGCAGCGAGCCCCGCGTGCCGGACACGTCGCCGATCACGTAGCTCGTGGCGAGCGTCACGGCGCCCGCCCCGATCAGCGACGCGTTCAGGAGCACCACCGCGAAGAACCCCCCGGCGATCGAGCCGATCGTGTGGTGCAGGGCCACGGCAACCGCACCGGCATCACTCCACCGGCCAAAGTAGCGCGTGTGCTCGAGCGCAAAACCCGTGACGCATATCAGGGCGCCGGCGGCGATCACGACGACGAACGCCCCGATCAGAGTGTCGACCCGCTCGTAGTTGATCCAACGGGGCGTGATCCTCTTGTCGACGATGTTCGACTGCTGGAAGAACAGTTGCCATGGCGCCACCGTGGTACCCACGATGGCGACCAGCAGCAGCACAGCGTTCGAGCTGATGCCACCGCGGATGCCGGGCACGAACAGGTGATGGGCGATCTGGCCGTACTTCGGATGGCTGAGGAAGAACAGCGGGATGACCAGGAGATTGGCGAACACGAACAGGAACATCGAGCGCTCCCAGGCGCGGAAGCTGCCGCTGGCGGTGACCGCGACAAGACCCAGGGCGGCGAGCGGAACCGACACGTACTCGGACACGCCAAAGTAGCCAAGCGCAAGGCTCACACCGATGAACTCGGTGACGATGATCAGGAAGTTCTGCAGCAGCAGGAAGCTCGCCTCGAACCACCCCCAGCCCCGGCCGAAGCGCTCGATGATCAGCCGCGCATGTCCCACGCCGGTGACCGAACCGAGCCTCACGACCATCTCCTGGTTCACGACGAGCACCGGCACTAGCAGGAGCAGTACCCAGAGCAGACTGGTGCCGTAGTTCTGGCCCGCCTGCGCGTAGGTTGAAACACCGCCGGCGTCGTTGTCGGCGACCATCACGATCAGGCCGGGGCCGATGATCGCCAGCAGCGCCAGCAGCCGCGAGCGCAGGCTGCGGTGGGCCTCCTCGTGCTGGCGGATCGTGCCGAACGCGCCCTTGATGTCGCCGACGTGGGCCGAGTCGAGCACCGCGCGGTCGCGCGTGGCCGTGCTCGGACCAGGCGGCGAGCCTGTAGGCGGACGAGCCGGCGGGGCAGGCGGCGTGCCGACGCCGCCTGACGGATTGCTCGCCATCTGCTCGACCTCCTTTCTGCGGTCCCGCCGCTGCCGCGGCCGGCCGGGGAGGTCGCTCAGGTCCCGGGATCAGCTCCCCGGAAGCGAGGCGACGCCCACGACGCCAGCCGCGAGCCAGCTACTTCGCGGTCGCTCGTCGTTCTCTGAATACCCGTCGTGGATCACGGTCGCCATTCCTCGAATCTGCCGCCGTAGCGGCACATTCGAGACTAGCAACCGGACCTTGATTTGGCGAGGTTCGCCGGCCCAGCGAGGTCAGCTACGAGCCCCGGCGGCGCGTCGCCGCCAGTCTTCCAGACGTTGCCATCGACTGATTGCAACATTCCGAAGTATCCACTCTGCTCGGGCGCGGCAAACAGCGCGCGATATCCTGCGGCGTGATCCGGCATGACCCATAGCCGCCCTGGATCCGTGCTCAGAGTGCCGATGTCGGTTGATCCCGCCTTCACCCAGTTCTTGCCGTCGGCAGATGTGAGATGGGTCAACAC
>CATPBV010000084.1 GCA_955652345.1 uncultured Solirubrobacteraceae bacterium
CCGGAGCACTGGTCGGCTTGCCGGTTTCCGCCGGGACCATCGAGGGGCGGGCCCGCGTCATCCTGGACATGGCGGAGGCCGATCTCGAACCGGGCGACATCCTGGTCACGGCATACACGGACCCCAGCTGGACGCCCCTGTTCGTCGCGATCAAGGGCCTGGTGACGGAGGTGGGGGGCCTGATGACCCATGGCGCGGTGATCGCACGGGAGTACGGCTTGCCGGCCGTCGTGGGGGTGGAGCATGCTACCCAGCTGATCCGGGATGGGCAGCGGATCCGCGTGCATGGAACGGACGGGTACGTCGAGATCCTGCCCTAGCCGAGCCAGAGCCCGACAGGGACCCGGGCTGCACGCAGTCGGTCAGCCAGACGCCGTTGGCGGCCTGGTAGATGCGCGGGCGACCGACGACGTTGCGAGCTTGACGAGCGCGTCCGCGCCGATGCCGGGCGCCGCTGGCAGGTGATCCGCCCGCACGTCGCGGATGCCGTGCCGCTTGTCGCGGCGGCGCGCCACGCCGGTCTGCCGCTTCGCTCCGCGCAGCGCTGGCTTGCCTGCTACCGCGAGGGCGGGTTGCTCGCGCTCCAGCGCCGCGGGCCGCAGCGGCCGCCGCCGGCGCCGATTGCCCATGAGCTGGGGCCTCGTTGCTTGGATCGTAGGCGCGCGGGGCCTTCACGAGTCCACCCGATGGTGTCCACGTCGTATCCGGTACGGTCAAGCCCGCGCTGAGGCTCGCCGATAGCTCGCGACAGGCAATGGTTCCCCTCGTGGTTCAGAACCGTACGCAGCTCGCCGCGCGAATTGCGACGATCGGGCTGGGCGCAGTGCTCGTGTTCCTGGCCGGTTTTTCGCTGTGGTCGGCGATCACCTCCGAGCATGCCGCTGCCCAGCTGCGTAACTCAAAACAGTTGACCACCGCATATGACCAAGCGCGTTTTGCGATGGACGATGAGCGTCTGCTCGAGCACGAGTACATGATTGGGCACAACGGGGACTACACACTCGCGCGTAGCGCAGCCATCCATCGACGCTTCGACGCGATCGCCTCGCAGGTCGATAGGCGCTTGGCTGAGATCGCCCGCTATGGCGGTCCGCAGGATCGACGGCTGGCGCGCCAGCTGGCCGCTCAGCAGCGCGCCTATCACCGCCGGACGGATGCTGTCTTCAACTCGGCGCATATGGGCAATAACGCGATGGCGTACGTGAACGGCGAGGCCGCGGACAAGAACTTCACGCGCTTGCGTGACGAGATGTCTCGCGTGACCGACGCCCACAATGCCGCTGCGCTGCGCCAGCTGAACGACCTCCAGGACACCGAGGGAAGCATTCGCGCAGCGACCTTGCCGGTGATCGGGCTTGCCATGGTCCTGTTCGGCGTGTTCGCCTTGATCGTGCGCGGCTACCGCCGGCGTGAGGCGGCGCTGACGCAGGCGGAGCTCGCTCGGCTCGAGCGCCAAGCGATGATCGACAACCTCACCGAACTCCGTAACAACCGCGCCTTCGAGGAAGACCTCGCAGGGAATCTGGCACGCGGCGCCCGTTCACAGAAACCGCTCACGCTGGTGTTCCTCGACCTCGATGGCCTGAAGCACACAAATGACTCTCAGGGCCATCAGGCCGGAGATGTGCGGCTGAAAGGCTTGGCACATGCAATGAGGGAGGCTGTACGGACGGCGGACAGCGCTTACCGTGTTGCCGGTGACGAGTTCGCCCTGATCCTGCCCGAAACACGCGCGATGGGAGGCCTCGAGACAGCGCAACGCGTCCAGAACGCGCTTCGGCGAGTGACCGGGGGACCGGCTACCGTCACCGCCGGCGTGGCAGAAGCCGAACCAGGGATCGATCCCGGCGAGCTGATCAGGAAGGCAGACCGAGCACTGATCGAGGCCAAGCGCGATCGCCGAGGAGTGTTGATCTACTCGCCGGAGATGGACGACGGTGAAGGCGACGGGGCCGGCGACTTCGGCCGGGTGGCGCTTGCGACTGTCGCATCGGCGCTGGCGCGAGCAGTCGACGCGAAGGACTCCTTGACGCGCAGTCACAGCGAAACGGTCGCGGAGATCTGCGCGTTGGTGGCGACCGAGCTGGGCTTGAGCCACAACCGGATCGCACAGCTGCGCCTCGCCGGCCTGCTTCACGACGTCGGCAAGATCGGGATTCCCGACGCCATCCTCGCCAAGTCCGGTCCGCTAACCGATCAAGAGTTCGAGGTGATGAAGACGCACTCGATTGTGGGGCATGGGATCGTCGATGCCACGGGCTTGAGCGAGCAAGCCAACTGGATCCTCCACCACCACGAACGAATCGACGGAGGCGGCTATCCAGATGGCCTTGCCGGTGAGGAGATCCCTCTGGAGTCGCGGATCATGTTGGTCGCCGATGCCTACGAGGCGATGACCGGCGATCGCCCATATCGACAGGGATGCCCGCAGGATGAAGCGTTAGCAGAGCTCGCGCGCCACGCCGGGACTCAGTTCGATGCTTACTGCGTAGCGGCCCTGCACAGCATTCTCGCGAGTCGAACGCCCGGGCTACCCGTCTCCGCGATCGCGGGCTAGCCTCCAGTTCCGCTCGTCCACCGTTCTACGTGTGGATCTTGATCTTCCCGCCGAGCTGATCCGCCACTATCTGAGCTATCTCGGCGACTCCCGCTCAGCCAGTGACTCACGCCGTGCGAAGGCTGGCAGCCATGGCCGCAATCGCTCTCTTGGCCGCGTCGTGCGGCACGTCCGGTAGCGCGTCCAGTGCCGGCGCTCGGTCGCCCGCGAGAGCTGCGCGACCGGGCCGGACAGTGCTTGTGCTTACGCAGACGCTGGGCTACCACCATGCCTCGATCCCTTGGGCCGTAGCCGCACTCCGTCGCGTGGCCGCCCGCGACGGCCGCTACCGCATCGTTCTTGTTCCGACCGCGGCAAGGCTCACTGCGACCGCGCTGAAGGGCGCCGCGGCGGTCGTCTTCCTGCTGACGACGGGCGAGCTCCCGCTCAGCAAATCAGAGAAGCGCGCGCTCGTGGATTTCGTGCACGGCGGCGGCGGACTCATCGGCTTTCACTCCGCGACGGACACCTTTCACCACTGGCCGGGGTACATCACGCTGATCGGGGCAGAGTTCAGCCACCACCCGCTGCCGAGCACCCAGCGGATCGTCGTCGAGGACCGCAGCACCCCTGCCACTCGAGCACTCCCGGCCAGCTTCAAGATCCATGAGGAGTTCTACGTCTTCAAGCACGATCCGCGTCGTCATGTCCACGTCCTCGTTCGGCTCGGCACTTCTCGCGGCGGCCCGGACCGCCCGCTCGCCTGGTGTCGGCGGAGCGGCAGCGGCCGCGTGTTCTACGACGCCCTGGGCCACTTCCCTCAAACCTGGAGCGACCCTCGCCAGCTCGCGCTCGTCTCGGGTGGGATCGCATGGGCGGCTGGTCTGGCCAGAGCCCCGAGTTGCTGAGTCGGGAGCGGCTTTGGACGCAGAAATCGTTCGCTTACAGGTCGCTGAGTACGCGGGCGACATCCTGGCGGGTGAACTCCACCGTTCCCGATGTAACGCGCTCGGTGGTGGGCAGGGCGGAGATGTCTTCGGGCGCCCACCAGCGCTCGTCCTCGGCGTGGATGGCGCTGATCACCCGTCGCGTGAACCAGCCTTGGTCGGGAAACAGCTCTGCGATGCGCGCCAGCGTGCTCTCGGCAAGCGCTCGGATGCCTTCGTCGGTCGCGCCTCTCAGGGTTGGGATCAGCTGCTCGATCAGCTCGCGGTCGCGCTCGAAGAAGCCGAGGGCCCTGAGCGCATCGGGGTCGTACTTGTTCAGCGTCTGCGCGAGCGCAAGCCACTCGTCGGCGCGGGCAAGTTCGGAGCGTTCCAGTTGTTCGAACAGAAGCGCTCCGGGATGCAGCTCACCCCACGTCGGGCCGAGCGGAGGTGATTCGCCAGGTTCGGGAAGCCGGGCGTTCAAGGCATACCAGGCCTCCACCAGAAATACCGGCAAGGCCCGGGGTTCCTTGTCCCAGGATCGCCTCGTCGCTCCTGTCAGGTACTCGGCCAGGCTTCGCGCCTCGCGCGCCTGCGACGCCTCGATGCCGGCCCTCAGCACGTCGTCGAGCGACAGGAGCACGCGGGCGAGCTCTTGGTCCTCGAGCTCTCGCAGCAGTTGCCGCAGCCGATCGGCCAAGAGATCCCAGTCGGCGTCGGTCACCAACAGCGGCAGCGTGCGTTCGCCTGCGATCCCGCCCTCCTGAGAGAGCGCGAGCGACGTTCCGTGGACACCGCAGGCTTCCAAGAAGCGTCTCCGTGCGGCCGTGTCCTCGCGAAGCTCGTTGATGACCAGATCGCGCCAGCTTGGGTGCACCCATCCGATCCCAAGCGGCGTGATCCGGAGGAAGTGATCGGTGAGCCGGTCGATCAGTTCCGCAGGCGGTCGGCTTAGGCCTCCAGCGTGATGGCGACGTACGGTGGCCGCGAGCTCGCGCTCATCGATCAGTCCCGCGGGCGCGTCGAGCAGCGCGATCAGCAACTCGCGATGCTCATGCTGAAGCGCCCGGAAGGAGGTCCGCATCGCTTCGGTCGGGTAGGCCAGCTCCCGTTCAACGGCGAGGCGAACACGAGCGTCGCCGTCGCCGAAGACTTGGTGTTGCAGCGCTTCGAGCCGGTCCGTCACGAACCGGCGAATGCGCTCAGGCGTGAAGTGTGGGTGCTCGACGATCGACAGGGCCGTCGATCGCACGAGCTTGCGAGCGGTCCCGCTCGCGCCGCGGGCTTTGGCGTGGCGGAACAGGATCAGTGTCTTCTCGGACAGGTCGAGGTCGCTGGCGTCGACGAGCACCTCTCCTGGCGCCGGGAACCGCTCGGAACCGCGCTCTCGCTGAACCCTGCGCAGGCCGGCCTTCAGCGGAGCAGGCCTGGACGTCCAGATCAGCCAGTGATGGTCATCCAGCATCGCGAGCAGGCGCCCGAGCGCGCGCGCCCAACGCTCGGCGGCATCGGGCCGGTACTCGGTTGAGCCGAACGCGTCGTCGGCGACGAACACCTGCCGCCGGTTGCGATCGAACACCCGCCAGAGCTGCTCAGGGCTATTGCATTCGTGCGCCTCCCAGCCGCTCGTCAGTTGCGCCAGGGCGAGCATCTGGGCGATCGCGGTCTTGCCCATCTCCGGGGGTCCCGTGAGGACCACAAACCGATGCCGGGCGAGCACCTGACCCGCGCGCTCATACGCGCGGGTCGGCCAGAACACGCGCGCCAATATCTGCGCGCGCTCGACATCGAGCGAAGACCGCTCCCGAACACCCGGTCCGATCAGCGGCGAGAGGTCCCGCAACCCGAGAACCGACGGCATTGCCGCTCGCAATTCGGGGTGTCGATCGAGACTTTCGCCCAACTCACGCCGTCCCAGCACGACCACACTTTTCTGCTGCGCGAACGGCTGTCGCTGCAGCGCCTCGCTCGCGGCATCACTATCGAGGTTGGTGAGCACGAGCACCCGATCCTCGAACCACAGTCCCAGCTCCGAAGGCAACGCCGACACCCGCGCCACCAGCTCGGACAGCCGCAGCGTCAACGACGCCTCATCACGCACCCAGACGACGACGACGGTCACCGGTCCAACGAGCCGCACCTCCTGACTCACGACGACCGGCTGTTCGACCAGTGCCACACGCCCCGTATCGGCGTGGCCCAGCCAGCCCAAACCGCTCAAGCCGGCATCCGCCTCGAGCACAAGGGAGCACAAGCGCTCGAACTGCAACCAGCCAAGCTGATCCAACTGATACGACGACGAAGGCGAAGGCGATGAACTCCCCATCCGCTGAATCGTCCCATAGGGTCGCAACCGTTAGTGGTTTAGCGCGGCATCTGGCACACCGCCCATCTCCCGCAGCGGCGTACCTTAGGATCGGGGCCGTCGGATGACCTCGATCACGAATAAGTCGCCGCGCGCCCGGCTCGCCGAGTGGCTGAGGACGACACCCGGGGTGCTTGGGCTGATCTCGGTCCTGGTCGTCGTCGGGGCGCTCTGCTTCGGCGTCGCCGCCACTCTGACGGAGGGGTCCCGCGAGCAGGCCGCGCACGCGGTCCGGACCGAGACCGAGCCATTGCTTGTCGACGCCGCGATCCTGTACGCGGCGCTGTCCGATGCCAACGGGACCGTGACGACCACGTTCCTGACCGGCGGACTGGAGCCGCCCGCGCGCCGGGCGCGCTATCTGGTCGACCTCCGAGACGCTGGCGCCGCGCTCGAGCGGCTGACGGTGCGTGCCGGCGGATCGGCCAAGGCACTGAGCGCCGTCGGAGTCATCGCGGCCAAGCTCCCGGTCTACAGCGGCTTGGTCGAAGCGGCGCGCGCCGACAATCGGCAGGGCTTTCCCGTTGGCGCGGCATACCTGCGGCAGGCCTCGGAGCTGCTCGGCGCCACGATTCTGCCGGCGGCTCGCGATCTGTACGAAGCCGAGGCCACTCGCCTGAACGACGGCTACGGTACCGGCACGTCAGCGATCACGCTGATCGTGCTCGTCGCGCTGGCTGCGCTGGCCGTGGCGCTGCTGGTCGTGGCGCAGCGGCATCTCACACACGTCAGCCGCCGGGTGTTCAACCTCCCGGTGCTCGCCGCCACTGCGCTCGTATTGATCCTGTCGATCTGGGCGCTGCTCGGCGTGGCGAGCGAGCAGAACGCGCTCGCGAAGGCGCAGCGCGACGGCTCCGACCCCGTTGAGATTCTCTCAGCGACTCGGATCCTGGTCTCGAGGGCGCAGAGCGACGAGAGCCTCACGCTCGTCGCCCGTGGTGGGGACGAGCGTGACCGGGTCGACTTCGACGTCGTGACGAGCACGCTTGCCGGGCGCGACGGGCTGATCGCGCAGGCAGCGGCGCTCGCCAGGCGCAGTGGCGCCGGTTCCAGCGCGGACGAGCTGACGAGCGCATTCGCCGCCTACCGCGCTCGACACGCTCAGATTGCGGCATTTCAGCGGGACGGCCGCGCGATCGATGCGATCGCCTTCGCGGTCCGTACGGGCGCGAGCCCGAGCTCGCCGGCCGACCGGCTCAACGCCAACCTGATCGCGCAGACCGATGCCGCACAGGGTCGGTTTGCCCGCGCCGCGGCCGATGCGACCTCGTCGCTCTCGGGCCTGTCGCTCGCGATCCCGGCACTGACCGTCCTGGCCGCGGTGCTGGCGCTGGTCGGGCTCCGACAGAGGATCAACGAGTACCGATGAAGCGCGCTTCCGGCCTCCTGATCGCCGTCTTCGTGCTCGCCGGCTGCGCCGGGACATCCGACAAGGCATTCCGCACCTCGCTCGCCGCGTTGCGCACACCGCCGCCCGCTGTGAGCTCCTCGAGCAAGCCATCACCGCGCGTGACCTGCCCGGACCCGACGCTCAGTCTTCGCCCATCAGGATCGCTACCCGCGCCGGGGGCGATGCCGGCCGGCAGCTTCATGGCGAGGATCCAGGCCCGCCACTATCTGATCGCCGGTGTCGATCAGAACACGCTGCTGTTCTCGTACTTCAACCCGCTTGACCAGCGGCTCGAGGGATTCGAGATCGACCTCCTGCGGCAGCTGGCCCGTGCGATCTTCGGCGATCCGAACGCGATCCAGTTCCGGGCGATCACGACTGCTCAGCGGATCCCAGCCGTCCAGGGCGGCACCGTCGACATCGTCGCGGACGCGGTGACGATCACCTGCGCGCGCCGCCTGCTGGTCGACTTCTCGTCGGTCTACTACGACGCCGGCCAGCGGATCCTCGTGCCACTGAGCTCGCCGGTGCAGAGCGTCCGCGACCTCGCTGGACAGCGCGTGTGCGCGACGATCAGCTCGACCTCACTCGACAACATCAAGCGCCTCGCCCCGCGCGCGATCGTCGTCCCGGTCAAGCAGCGCACAGATTGCCTGGTCGCGCTCCAGCAGGGTCAAGCGGATGCGATCTCGACTGACGATGCGATCCTTCTTGGATTCACCGCCCAGGACCCCTACACGAGGGTCGTCGGCCCGAGCTTCAGCGACCAGCCCTACGGGATGGCGATCAGCCAGGCACACCCGGAGTTCGTGCGGTTCGTCAACGCGGTGCTCGACAGGATCCGCGCCGACGGGACCTGGCGGGCGATCTACAGCCGCTGGCTCGGCCGGTTCAGCCGGACCCCGGCTCCACCCAAACCCCACTACGGCGGCTGAGATGAAGCTGGACGAGGCCGAGCGAGAGCTGGAGCAGCTGCGAGGCGCAGCGCAGCGGATCGCAGACAACCTGCTCGAGCTCGAGGTCGACTCGACCCGCGAACTGCTCGAGGCCAGCACGCTGACCGGGGAAACGGCCGCGCGCTGGTCGCAGGCGAGCGCGTCGCTGACCGAGCTGTGGCGGCAGCGCGGCCTGCTCGACTCGCTGCTCCAGCAGGCCGACAAGCTGCGACGCGGCCGTCGGGAGGAGCTGCGCTCGCTGCTCGACACCCGCTCGATCGAGCTCTCCAGCGACGACGTGCCGCTCGCCGAGCGTCGGCTGCTCGATGGCCCGCAGCGCACGCTTCGGTGCTCCCCCCCCGAGCTACTCGAGCGCATGTCGCGCTCGTTCGACGACGTCAAGACGGTGCTCGCGCAGATCGGCAGGGAGTGGGACAAGCTGTTGCCGGCGCTCGACGCGACTCGCCGGCTCGCAGCCGAGAGCAAGCGACTCGCGGAAGACCTCGGTGAGTCCGGACGCGCTGACCTCGAGTCCGCGCTGAAGGAGCTCGACCGCTTGACCGCGGCCGTCAGCTCAGACCCGCTGTCGGTCAGGCCGGCGGAGATCGAGCGGCTCGCGGGCTCCGTGAAGGCGATCAGCCAGGAGCTCGAGGCGATCACGACGCTCAAGCGAGACTTCGGCGGTCAGCTGTCGCGGTCGCGCGAGCGCGTCCAGGCGCTCGAGCAGGTCGTGGCGGACGGCGGGACTGCCTATGAGGAGGCGATCGTCAAGATCGCCGCGCCGAGCGCCAGTGTCCGCCGGCCGCCCGCGCTGTCAGAGGACCTCGGCGCTGCGCTTGCCGACTGCGAGGCGCTCGCTGGGCGGGGCGCCTGGCGTGAGGCGTGGCGCGAGCTCGAGCGCGTCACGACGCGGGCGGGCGCGCTGCTCGACGACGCGCAGGCGGTCCTGGCCGCCAACCGCACGCCGATCGAGGCCCGGAACCAGTACCGGGCGCTGCTCGACGCTTACCAGGTCAAGGCGTCCGCTCTCGGCGTGGTCGAGAATCCGCGTGTGGCGGCGATCTTCGAGCAGGCTCGGCAGGTCCTGTACACCGCCCCGACGGACCTGGCGGCGGCCGCGGAGCTCGTGCGGCGTTATCAGAGCGCGCTCAACGGTCCTCGCGAGGCGGCGCTGTGAACTGCGAGCAGCCCGGCTGCACCGGTCAGATCGTCGACGGCTATTGCGACGTGTGCGGCATGGCGCCGGCCTCGTCTGCGTCGGCGCAGGCGTCGACTCCGGTCTCGACCCCGGCAGATCGCAGCCAGGGCAGCGGCCCCGCCCCAGGGTCGGGGACCAGCGCAAGCTCGTCGCGCTCGCGGCGAACCGGCAGCGGCCGCACGCGGGGGAGCAGTAGCAGCCGGCTCGGCGGCGGGCTCGTCGAGATCCCCGCGGTGCCGTACCGCGACCCGGCGGACGCGGTGATGACCAACCCGGTGGTCGCCGAGAGCCGGCGGTTGTGCACAAAGTGTGACCAGCCCGTCGGCCGCGGCACCGACGGCCAGCCCGGGCGCACGTCCGGCTTCTGCCGTAACTGTGGGGCGCCATTCTCATTTGACCCGCAGCTGCACGCGGGCGATCTCGTCGCCCGTCAGTACCAGGTCGTCGGCTGCCTCGCCCACGGCGGGATGGGGTGGATCTACCTCGCGAGAGACCGCAACGTGTCGGACCGGTGGGTCGTGCTCAAGGGCCTGCTTGGCTCCGGCGACGCGGACGCGATGGCAGCCGCGCTGGCCGAGCGCCGGTTCCTGGCCGAGGTCGAGCACCCGAACATCGTCAAGATCTTCAACTTCGTCCAGCAGGGGGGCGCCGGCTACATCGTGATGGAGTACGTCGGCGGCCAGAGCCTCAAGCAGATCCTTGCCGGTAGGCGCGACGCGACGGGCGGGAATCCCAACCCGATCCCCGTGGGCCAGGCGATCGCGTACATGATCGAGATCCTGCCGGCGTTCGGCTACCTGCACGAGCAGGAGCTGCTGTTCTGCGACTTCAAGCTCGACAACGTGATCCAGACACGGCACTCGCTGAAGCTGATCGACCTCGGCGGCGTGTACCGGATCGGCGACGAGTCGAGCGCGATCTTCGGCACCGTCGGCTACCAGGCCCCGGAGATCGCCGCCGCCGGCCCGTCGATCGCCTCCGACCTGTTCACCGTCGCGCGAACCCTCGCGGTCATGTGCTTCGACTTCCGCGGCTACCAGGGGGACTTCCGGTACACGCTCCCCGGACCCGACGCGGTGGCGCTGTTCGCCCGGATCGACTCGCTCTACCGTCTGCTGCTGAAGGGGACCGCGACCAATCCCGACGACCGCTTCCAGTCGGCCGAGGAGATGGCCGACCAGCTCCAGGGAGTGCTCCGCGAAGTCGTCGCCGTCGACGAGGGACGGCCCGTCCCCGGACTCTCGAAGCTGTTCACCGGCGCGCTGCGCGCCGGGCCCGACCCGGCTGGCTGGCGAGCGCTCCCCCGATCCCAGGTCGCGCGCGACGATCCCGCCGCCGGGTATCTGGCAGCGATCACCGTCACCGATCCCGAGCAGGCGGTCGCGCAGCTGCTCGCCGCGCCCGAGCAGACGGTCGAGGTCCGCCTGGCGCTCGCTGCGGCGCTGATCGAGACCGGTGAATGGTTCGAGGTAGGGGAGCAGCTTGCGGCGATCGAGTCCGATGACGCGTGGGACTGGCGCGTACCGTGGCTCCGCGGAGTGGCAGAGCTCGCACAGGGGCGCGGGGCGCCGGCGGAGGCGCAGTTCACGACGGTCTACCAGGCGCTGCCGGGCGAGCTGGCGCCGAAGCTGGCGCTCGCCGTCGCGTGCGAGCTGGCGGGCGAGCCGTCGGCCGCGGCGGCGTGGTACGACGTCGTCTCCCGCACCGACCCGGCGTTCACGGTCGCGTCGTTCGGGCTCGCGCGCTGCCGTCTGACTGCGGGCGACCGAGCCGGGGCGCTCGCCGCCTACGAGCGCGTGCCGGACTCCTCGAGTGCGTACATCGACGCCCAGACAGCGCGGATCAGGTGCCTTGGCGGTGATGGCGCTAGCGTCGACGAGCTGCTCAGCGCCGGGTCGATCGTGGAGGCGCTGGGCGTCTCGGCCGAGCAACGCGCGCAGCTGACGGCCGAGCTGCTCGAGTCGGCGCTGGGGCTCGTGCAGCGCGACGCGAGCGCCGGCCAGCGGCGCGGCAGGCTGCTCGGTCACCCGCTCTCCGAGCGCGCGCTCCGCTCTGGCCTCGAGGGCTCCTACCGTACGCTCGCGCGCCAGGCGGCGAGCTCGCACGATCGCGTCCGGCTTGTGGATCAGGCCAACCGCGTCCGGCCGCGGACATGGACCTGACCGAGGCGACCGGGCTGCGCTGCGCCGGGTGTGGGGCACCGCTCCAGGACGGCGACCGATTCTGCGAGCAGTGCGGGACCCGAGTCGGGGATGGGGGAGGAGTCGTAGGGGGTTCGGACGCCGATGGTTCGGGGCCGATCGCTCCCGGCCGTGAGGCGACCGTGCCAGGCGGCTGCTGGTCGTGCAGCGCGGGAGCCGAGGCGATCGGCGAGGACGGTTACTGCTCGATCTGCGGCATGCGCCAGCGCCCGCCCGAAAGCAGGGACGAGCTCGACCTGCAGATCGCCGCCGCGGTTACCGACCAGGGGCGTGTGCACCGGCGCAACGAGGACGCATTCTCGCTGCATGTCACTGACGGGCATCGGGTGGCGGTGGTCGTCTGCGACGGGATCTCCACCGCCAGCGCAGCCAACGCTGCCGCGCGGACCGCGGCTGACGTCGCGGGCGCGCTCCTGGCGCAGGCGCTCTCCGACCCCGGGGGCGACGCAGCAGAGGCAACGGTGGAGGCGGTCGCGGCAGCGCGCGAGGCGGTCGAGCAGGTGCCCTGGACGACCCGGATCGACCGAGCCCAGCCATCCTGCACGCTCGTCTGCGCGATCTGCCGAGCCCCGGAGATCATCGTCGGCTGGGTCGGCGACAGCCGCGCGTACTGGATCCAGGGCGGGGACGCCAGCCAGCTGACCGTCGACGAATCGTGGGCCGAGCAGCAGATCGGCGAGGGTCTGCTCTCTCCCGAGCAGGCGCTCCGAGATCCCCGGTCCCACGCGATCACCAACTGGGTCGGCGGCGACGCGCCCGCGCGGCCCCTGCGCCTGACGACGCTCCGTCCAGACGGCGCAGGGCGGCTGATCCTCTGCACCGATGGGCTGTGGAACTACGCGCCGACCACGGCCGAGCTCGCCGCGCTGCTCGATGCAGTGCCCCCTGGCACTGCCCCGGTGGCCGTCGCACGTACGCTGACCGACGCCGCACTCGCAAAGGGTGGGCACGACAACATCACAGTCGCCGTCGTCGATTTCGACCCGTTACAAGGAGGCGCCAGATGAGCGGTTTCACGCTCGAGGCATACCAGAACGAATACCTGCCGCCCGACGGCACCGATGTCAACGCGATCGTGACCGTGACCTCCGGCGGCGCGGCCGGCGCCGTCGCGGGTCTCCCCGATGCCGCCGAGATCGTGATCGTCGACACCTCGGGCTCGATGGGCGCCCCGAACGCGAAGATCATCGCCGCCCGCGACGCGACGAGCGTCGCGATCGACTGCATCCGCGACGGGGTCGCGTTCGGGGTCATCTCCGGGACCGCGAAGCCTCACCGCGTCTACCCCGAGGAGGGCGGCCTCGTGCTGGCCTCCGCCGAGACACGCGCCCAGGCAAAGGAGGCGGTCAGGGGCCTCGTCGCTAGCGGCGGCACCGCGATCGGCTCCTGGCTTGCGCTGGCGAAGGAGCTGTTCGCGACGACGCCCGGACGGATCTGCCACGCGATCCTGCTGACGGACGGTGCGAACCAAAGCGAGACCTCCGAGGAACTCGACGAGATCCTCGCCGACTGCGAGGGTCGCTTCCAATGCGACTGCCGCGGAGTCGGCACCGACTGGGTCGTGAGCGAGCTGCGACGTATCGCCTCGACGCTGCTCGGAAGCGTCGACATCATCGCCGAGCCGACAGAGATGGCGAACGACTTCAGGGCGATAATGGAGTCCGCGATGGGCAAGGCGACCGGCAGCGTGTCGCTGCGCCTGTGGACGCCGCAGGGGGCGACCGTCGCGTTCGTCCGCCAGGTCGCGCCGACGATCGAGGAGCTGACCGAGCGCGCGGAGGCGGTCAACGCGCTGACGGCCGACTACCCGACCGGGACGTGGGGCGAGGAGTCGCGGGACTATCACGTCTGCATCAAGGTGCAATCACGCAACATTGGCGACGAGATGCTCGCCGGCCGGGTGAGCCTCGTGGAGGGCGACGAGGTGCTCGGCCAATCGCTGATCAAGGCGATCTGGACGGGCGATCAGCAGCTCTCGACCCGGATCAACCGCGAGGTCGCCCACTACACCGGCCAGGCGGAGCTCGCCGAGGTGATCCAGGACGGGCTCGAGGCGCGCAAGGCGGGCGATGAGGGGACCGCGACGTTCAAGCTCGGGCGGGCGGTCCAGCTCGCGACCCAGACGGGAAACGACGGGACGATGAAGCTGCTCCAAGCAGTGGTCGACGTGGAGGATGCGGCGTCCGGAACCGTCCGTCTCAAGCGGGACGTGGCGGATGCGGATGAGATGGCTCTCGACACCCGCTCGACGAAGACGGTGCGGGTCGGCCCCGGCGCGAAATGACAGCCGTCTGCCCGAGCGGCCACGTCTCCGAGTCGGAGGATTACTGCGACCAGTGCGGCGCCCGGATCGGTGGCTCGACGGACGCGCCCGACGTGGGTGGCGGGACGTCCGGGGGGGCCGCGGCGGCAGCCGGCGGAGGGACGTCGGCGGCCGCGGGTGCCGCCTCGGAAAGCGCGCCGCCCGCCGAGCCGTGTCCTCAGTGCGGCGCGTCGCGCTCGGGCGACGACCGCTTTTGCGAAGGGTGTGGCTATGACTTCGTGTCAGGTGCCCCGGTGGGGGTCGCTGCATGGGAGGCGGTTACGGCCGCCGACCGCGACTACTTCGACCGCTACGCGGTCGAGGGCCTCACGTTTCCGTCGACCTACCCGGAGCGGCGTTTTCCCCTGACCGGCGAAGCGATGCGCATCGGCCGCGGCCGCAGTCGCCCGGGCGAGCAGGTACCTGAGATCGACCTCGCCTCATCGCCCGAGGACCCCGGTATCTCGCACATGCACGCAGTGCTCCGCCGCCAGGCTGACGGGTCCTATGCGGTACTTGACCTCGGCTCGACGAACGGCACCCTGGTCAACGACGATCCAGCTCCGATCGGGGCCGGAGTCGAGGTGCCGCTGGCCGACGGAGACCGGATCCGGGTGGGGGCTTGGACCACGATCACGCTGCGTCGGGTCGCGTCTTAGTCTCGGGCCGTGGGTCCGCCCCGTCAGCGGCCGCGGCATTGCGTCCGCGCGATGGCCTTGGCGCGGCGACGCAGACGCCAGCGCGCCGGAAGGCGCACGGACAGGCGCTTCGCCAGCGAGGGAGCGCGCTGCCAGCGGTGAGGGTCGAGCTCGGCGCCACACAGCGCACATCCGGCCGCGTACGGCGTGACGCGTTCTCCGCACTGAGGGCAATAACCGGGGTGCATGGTCCAGAGGGTGGCCGCGGAGACTCTACGCAGCCTAAAGGTCGGATATGAGCTGGTTAGGGACGCACGCCGATGAGCTCATCGAGCGCGCGAGCCAGGTGGGGTTCGAAGCGGCGGAGGTCGCGGACGTGGTCGCTCGCCAGTGCGGCGCCGACCGCGCCGTGGATCCGGATCGTGTCGCCGTCCGCGACGGCGTTGTCGAGGCGGCGCAGCACCTCCGGGTTGTGGTCGTCGGGGGCCTGCGGAGGCGGGCTTGGCGCCGAGCGCCTGACGCCGTCTGCGAACGCGAGATACCACGCGTGAAGCGCCGTCGCTTCGTGGTCGAGGACGGCAACTCGGCTCCACGCCCCGGTCTCTTCGGCGATCGTGGTCAGCGAGTGCGCGGCGAGCCGCAGGCGCGTCGCCCCCGTCACGAGCGTCGTGATGCTGTCTAGGTCGAGGCGTTCGCGCCCGGGCTCAGCGAGGAATTGCCGGTACGCATCGTCGAGCCGGTGGGCGGCGGCGACGGCCGCGGTGCGCTCGGCGCGAACATCGCTTGCCGAAGTCGCGGCAACCAGGTAATCGGCGCTCGTGGCGTAGGCGTCAGCTGTGCTGTTGCGCAGGGCCGCTCTCGCCCCCCGCGGCCAGAACAGGAGGCCGACCCCGAGGCTTATCGCGAAGCCGATCGCCACGTCCTCGGCGCGCACGAGGCCGACCTTCCATCCGGTCGGCTGGATGATGTTGAACAGCACCATCAGCACGACTGTGAAACCCGCCTGTCCCGCGGCAAACGAGATCGCACGGGGCGCGAAGGTCGCGAGCATCACCGCGACTGGGAGAATGGCCCACAGAAGGCCGTGACTGGTGCCGATGGCGGCGACCAGGCCACCTCCGACGACGACGCCGGCGGCGGTGCCCGCGACCGCCTGGAGGATCGTCGAACCCGTGCCCAGGGCGTTCGAGCGAAGCACGGAGAGGGTCCCGAGCACCACCCAGAACGCGTGCTGCAACGACGCCCGCTGGGCGACATACACCGCGATCGTCAACGCAGCCGCGGCTCTGACGCTGTTTCTGAACCAGACTGATCGCAGTCGGGTGTGGTCGGCCAGGAGCCTCGCGACCTCTCTCGGAGCGGACGGGCGGAGGCGTCGGCCCCAATCGGCTTCCGGTGCGGCTGAGCCTGTCGCCAGCAGAACGTTGACGCCGACCTCCCATGTGGCGTAGGAGAGTGCCCGGATCCTGAACGAGGGCTCGACCGCCGACACCAGGTCGAGGTCGTCACGATCGCCGGGGAGTTCGCGGAGATCGTGGATCAGTGCCTTCATCCCGGCTTCGCGGGCTCGCACGAGTCGCTCGAGGTCTGGCTGCTCGTCGTCCCCTCGGAGTCTCCCGGCGCATGCCCGCAGCACGGCGCTCGCAGCCTCGAGCGCCTCATGGTTCTCCTCACGGCAGACATCGGGGTGGCTGCGCGCCTGCAGGAAGACGATCGATCGCAGCCACTCGAGCTCCTCGACCAGAAACGCGAGCGCCTTCGTTGCGCCGGTGGCGCCCGTAGGGCGGTACGGCGCGGCGACGAAGCGCTCGCGAAGTGCGGCCACGGCTTCTCTTACCTCGGTGACACCGGTCGCCAGCGACGCGTCCCGATCGATCTCGGCCTGCAGCAGGTCGGCGATGGCCTCGCACACCCTGGCGGCCGCAGGGCGGAGCGCCGGCCGCCGGCGCGGCGGCCACAGCAGCATCACCGCGGCGATCGCCGCGGCGCAGGCCAGCGCCCATCCTTCGAGGCGCGCCGGAATCGCTGACGGCGGGGCCGGAACGTTGAGCGCAAGGATCAGGCTGAGCAGGGCGGCGAACGAGCCGGCGGCGAAGTAGCGGTTGATGAGCCCGGAGAACAGGATCGTGAACCCGACGAGCGCCATCACGGTCACGGCCGCCAAAGAGCTTCTCGAGCACAGCGTGCCCAGCGAGATGAGCGCGGCGCCCACGCCCGCGAGCGCAAGGTAGGCCCGTAACCGGGTGTGTGGCGGCCCCTCGAAGTCCGCCAGGACCAGCACCGAGAACGACCCGAACGCGGTGAAGACGGTCGCCTGCGGCTGGCCGATCACGTTGTCGGCGAACGCGAACACAGCTGGCATGACGATCGCTGCACGTACGGCGTTCTTCAGCGACGCGCGTTCGGGGTCGTGAACCCGGAGCTGCCGCGGGATCGACGCGAGACGTGAAGATGCCACCAGAGCCACACGGGTAGGATGCCGACATGCGGCTCAGGAGGCTTGCCGCGGCGCGAGTGCTTATCGAGCTGCAGCTCTGCCCTTGAGCGGCAGTCAGGCAGCCCTAGTGTCGCGAGTCATAAATTCGGCGACACCGACAGCCGCCAGGGGCGGCTCGAATGGCGTCCAATTATGACTGGGGACACTAGTGAATCGGCACCAGGTGGTAGCTGACGCCGCCGTCGATCGTGTAGTAGAGCTGCTCGTTGCCCGGCGAGGAGCCCGTCGGGAATCCGAGCGCGACACCGTGGGTCGCGTCCGTGAACCCCAGGTACTCCCACGTCAGGCCATGTGGGCCGACGGGTGAGTAGTTCGCCCCCCCGTCGGTGGTGCGGAAGAGCTGCTGGTAGCCCACGACCGCCGTCGACGAAGAGGCAGCGGCGAACGGCGCCGAGTTCGGCTCCGGCCCGATCCCGGCCCCGCCGAGCCCGACCCCGCCTGTGCTTGCCTGTGGAGCCCCGGCGAATGTCTGGCCGCCGTTGGTGGAGCGCCAAACCGCGCTGTCCATCCCGGTCGCGCAGTGAGCCCACACGACCGGCGGAGCCTGCTCCTCGAAGTCGCACGGCAGGCCCGATGGCGCTGGATAGCGAGAGAAGGTCCGGCCACCGTCGTGTGAGACCACCACCCTGTCGCGGTACTGGGTGAACAGGTCGTTCCCGTGCGCCCACAGCCCTCCGGCGACGTCCGCGAAGGCAGGTAGCGCCACCCAGCGCTCGGCGGTCGTCGGCGAGCTCCACAGGCGCCCGACGCCGTTGGCGCCAGCGACTATCGCGTACACGGTGGATGAGGAGATCGAGATGTTGGTCACGGATCCGCCGAGGCCGAGCTGGCGCCAGCTCTGCCCGCCATCGTGCGTGACGTACAACGACGGGCCATAGGCATAGGCGTCGTTCGCATCCGCGAAGCGCAGCTCCGAAATCCCTGGCATGCCGCTCCCGGGGCTCACCAGGGGAGCCCAGGGTGCCGGGATCCCGACGAAGCTCTGCCCGCCGTCGGTTGTTCGGACGATCGAGCTGCACGGCGGCTTCGAACACGACGCGTTGCCGAGCATCCACCAGCTCAGCTCGCCGGTCGCGGTGAACGACTGCGGCACGAACCCCGCCGGGACGGGACCGACGACGGTTGTCGTCGTCACCGTCGTGGTTGCCGTTCCCGAACGGGATGGCTTGTGGTGATGTCTCGCGGGCTTTCGCGAGCCGTGGTGCGCGAGGGCGACCCGGTTGGGGGCAGGATGCGCGGGCGGCGACGCGTTCAACCCCAGCAGCACCCCGACGACCGCGGCGACCACCGCGAACCCGGCGGCGAAGGCGAGAAACTCGGTGCGGAACCGTCGAGGGGGAGGGTCGCCATTCGGCGACGGCCCGCCCGCGGCGCCGGCGTCCGGACGGAGCGGGACGAGCGCGAGCAGGCGGCGATGCGCCCCCTGCTGGGTCAGCTTGACCAGCTGAGCTTCGACCTTGTCCAGGTAGTCATCCATCTTGCTCTGCCTTCTCGAGTTGTTGACGTACGCGCGCGAGCCCCCGGCTGACGCGCTTACGAACCACCATCTCCGAGCACTCGAGCTCGTCGGCGATCTCGCGGTAGCTGCGCTCCTTGATCACGCGGGAATGCACGGCGTCGCGCTCGTCCGCGGGCAGGAGCGCGAGCAGCCTCGTCAGCTGCCCGGCGCCGCGGTCCGCGACCGCCTCTATCCGCTCGAAGTCGTCCTCCTCGAATGCGACCGCCTCGTAACCGAGCCGTCGCCTGGCTCGGGCTTCGATCCGCCCGCGGCGGCAGCTCATCAGCAGCTTGTTCCTGGCGATTCCGATCACCCACGGAGCGGCGGAGGCTCCCTGCGGTCGGTAGCGATTCGCGGCGAGCAGAACCGCGGCGAACACCTCGGCGGCGAGGTCGCCGGCCGCTTCCGGGTCGCCGGTCTCGCGCATCAGGAATGCGAGGACGGCGGGAAGGTGGCGTCGGTAGAAGATCGAGAAGGCGGCGCCGTCGCGCGCGGCGATCGCCGACAGGAGATCGCTGTCGGAGGACCGATCGAGAACCTGTCGCTGTGCCGCCACCATCGCCCCTTAATTGCTCGGCTGTCGATCCTGTGACCGCGAAGCGAGCACGCGATCACTCGGCAACTTGCCGGAGCCGCGCATCGATCGCGCCGGCCACCACCGCGGCCCCGGCGGCGCCCATCACGATCGTGTAGTGATTGACGCCGGCGACAGCGATCGCCTGCCGCCGCGACGGCGCCTCCGAGGCCCACGCCTGCACCACCGCCAGAGACTGCATCGGGTTGGGATCGTTCAGCAGCCCGCGCGGAGCGCACAGCAGCTGCGCCGGAACCGTAAGCCGGTGCGCCGGCTTGCCCATCTCGAGCATCTCGGCGGCATCGCCGCGGACGGACGCCTCGCTGACCGACGAACGCAGCTCAGGCTCCTCGCCGATCAGATCGTGGTCGGCGTAGGCGACGAGGTCTTCGTCGAGGACGTCGCCGCCGGCGACCGCCGGGTGCCGGCGCCACCACTCGTGGTACGCCTCCCGCGTCGGGAACGCGATGTTGAGCCGCGCGAGCGCCGGACCGAGGAAGGCGTCGAGGAACTCCTGCGGGTCGACCCCCTCGATCCCCGGGATCGTGAGACCGCCATCGACGAGCACGAGCGCCGACACGCGCTCAGGATGATCGACCGCGAGCCGCGCGACGATGTATGCCCCCAGCGAGTGCCCGACCAGGAGGGTGCGGTCGAGCTCGAAGCGATCGAGCACCGCGAGCAGGTCGCGTACGTGCGAGGCGATCCCGCACGGGCCGCCGAGCCCATTGCTGCGTCCACGCCCGCGCAGATCCGGTGCAACGAGCTCGGCCCGCCCGTCGAGCTCTCGCGCCACCGCGAGCCACGCACGGCTGGTCGCGGTGATGCCGTGTACGGCCAGGACCTTCGGCGGGCTCGCCGCCGACCCCCGGCCGCCGCGCGCTCGGATCGCGAATGCGGCTAGCTTGCCGCCTTCGACACCGACGTCATGTCTCTCGATCTCCGACGAGCTCATCTTGCGGTGGATCGACCAACACGGCATCGTGGGCGGGCCCCGCAACGGCTGGTCGAATCCACGGCCGAGCGTACGCCAACCACGCCGACCCGGCCACCAGGAGCACGCCACAGAGGATCCAGCCGAGCTCGGTCGCGCCGATCCCGACGTACTTCAGGCCCGAGGCGAAGATCACGAACGCGATCGCGGGGCGGACGTAGCGATCCGGAACGCTCGAGGAGAGGAGTGAGCCGACGAGCACGGCCGGGACGCTGCCGATGATCAGAGAGGCGGTCAGCCCGAACGAGACGTGGCCGAACACCAGCGCCCCGAGCGCTGCAGACAGCGTCAGCGGGACCGCCTGAGTGAGATCGGTGCCGACAAGCTGGTTGGCGCCGATCGTGGGGTATACGAACAGCAGCAGGACGATCATCAGCGACCCCGACCCAACCGAGGTCATCCCGACAATCACCCCGCCGACGACGCCGATCGCGATCGTCGCAAGCGGGCGCGGGCGGAGATCAACCACCTTCGCGGTCCGGGCGACCCCGGCGCGACGATCGAGCACGAAGCGCAGGGCCATTGCGCCGGCGCCGACGAGCAGAGCGATGCCGAGCGCGACTTCGATGTTGTCCTGGGCCGATTTGGCGTGTCCCAGCAGGTGCAGCAGGTATGCGCCGAGGAACGCCGCGGGCACCGATCCGATCACCATCCAGCGAACGAGGCGTAGGTTGACGGTGCCGGCGCGCAGGTGCACCGCCGCCCCCACGGGACGCATCAGGAACGCCGCGACGAGATCGCTCGAGATCGCGGTCGAGGGCGTCACCCCGAACAGGAGGATCAGCATCGGGGTCATCAGCGCCCCGCCACCGGCGCCCGTCATGCCGACAAGCAGCCCGACGATCGCGCTGCCCAGCACGATGTATGGATCGACGTGCATCCGATCGGAAATATGACTAACTAGATCGAGATAATCAAATCGCGAGCCGTCTGTCCGCTGCTCGACGAGCTCAATCCACCGCCAGCTCGCCCGGCGGCCCACCCGACAGGACCCACACTTCTCCGTCGAAGCGCACCAGTCCGAGCTTGCTGAGCCGGGTCAGCGCGCTGGTGACGGTGGGGCGGCGGGCGGCGACCAGGTCGGCGAGTACCGCGTGGGTGAGCCGCAGCGGCAGGACCGTGCCGTCCGGGCGCACTCGCCCCCACCGGCTCGCGAAGTGCCACAGCAGCATGCGCAGGCGAATGTCGACGCGCGCCTGGTGGATGATCGCGAGTTGCACCGCGAAGTTGCGACTTCGCTCGATCGCGAGTGCCAGGAGCGCTCCGACGAGCTCCGGATAGCGAGCCGCCTTGGCCATGAAGGTCTCGTCCAGGACCGCAATTCGGGTCGGCTCGACCACCGACCAGCTCGTCTTCAGCGGTAGCGTGGAGTCATCCAGCTCGAGCTGCCAGGGCCGTAGCAGGTCGCCTTCCCCCAGCAGCTCCGCGCCGGTGCGCCCATCGATGCCGACACGGCGGACCATCAGCCCTGATAGCACCAGGAGCCCGATCGTGCCGTCTGGCGCCACGCTGCGCTCGACCTCCCAGCTGCCGGGCGCGAGGCGCAGCTCGGGCGCCACGCATTCCGAGATCGCCCTGTCCCTCGGCCCGCTGGGGACCCATTCTGCGAGCTCGGGCACTTCGCGGAGCACGTGACACAGCGTGGGGGAGAGAGTGCCCACCGACACACTGTGTCAAAAGGCATGGCGAGCGCTGGCGGTCGGCGATCCCAGGCTCGTAGCATGTCCGCGCGATGCGTATCGGTGTGCTCACCGGCGGCGGCGACTGCCCAGGGCTGAACGCGGTCATCCGGTCGGTCGTCCGCAAGGCGATCGACGGCTACGGAGATCAGGTGGTCGGCTTTCGCGACGGCTGGCGCGGGGTCCTGGAGGACTCCTGTCATGAGCTGACCGTCGAGTCGACGCGGGGCATCCTGCCCCGGGGGGGCACGATCCTCGGCAGCTCCCGCACGAACCCATACAAGCGCGACGACGGCGCGGCCCAGGTCCGCGCCACGCTCGACCTGCACGAGCTCGACGGCCTGATCGCGATCGGCGGGGAGGACACGCTCGGGGCGGCAAACCGCCTGCACGCCGACGGCGTGAACGTGATCGGGGTGCCGAAGACGATCGACAACGACCTGGGCGCCACTGACGTCACCTTCGGGTTCGATACCGCGCTCCAGGTCGCCACCGATGCGATCGACCGGCTGCATACGACGGCCGAGAGCCACAACCGGATCCTCGTGGTCGAGGTGATGGGCCGAAGCGCGGGATGGATCGCGCTCCACTGCGGCCTTGCGGGCGGTGCCGACGTGATCCTGATTCCGGAGATCCCGTTCGACATCGATGAGGTCTGCGGGCTGATCCGCCGCCGTCACGAACGCGGGCGCTACTTCTCGATCGTCGTGGCAGCCGAGGGCGCCACCCCGAAGGAGGGGACGACCATGACCGTTGACGCGGGCGCCTCGGTAGACGAGTTCGGCCATGTCAGGCTCGGCGGGATCGGGCGGCAGCTCGAGCGCGCGATCGAGGAGCGCACGGGCTTCGAGACCCGTGCCACCGTGCTCGGCCACGTGCAGCGGGGGGGCACCCCGACCGCTTTCGACCGGGTGCTGGCGACGCGGCTCGGACTCGCAGCGATCGACGCTGCCCACGACGGCGCATGGGGGATGATGACGGCGCTCCGTGCCACCCAGATCGAGCTTGTGGCGCTGGCCGACGCGGTCGCGGAGGTGCGCCGGGTCCCGGTCGGCGAATATCGGCGCTACGGCGTTCTGTTCGGTTAAGGGGATCCGATTATGCTGCCGGTCGTGCCTCGCCCAGCTCGGATCCCAGGCTCGTGAGCGCCACCGACACGGCGACAGCGCTCGACCAGCTGTGCATCGACACGATCCGGACGCTGTCGATCGACGCCGTGCAGAAGGCGAACTCGGGGCACCCAGGCACGCCAATGGCGCTCGCGCCCGTCGCATACGTCCTATACACGCGGGTCATGCGGCACAACCCGCGAGACCCGCAGTGGCCCGACCGCGACCGCTTCGTGCTCTCCTGCGGTCACGCGTCGATGCTCCTCTACTCGACGCTGTACCTCGCCGGATATGACGTCAGCCTCGAGGAGGACATCGAGCGCTTCCGGCAGCTCGGCTCCAAGGCAGCAGGGCATCCCGAGTATGGCCACTGTCCGGGGGTCGAGGTCACGACGGGGCCACTCGGGCAGGGGATCTCCCACGCCGTCGGGATGGCGCTGGCGGAACGGATGCTCGCAGCGCGGTTCAACCGCCCGGGCCACGAGGTGGTCGACCACAGGACGTACGCGATCGTCTCGGACGGCGACCTGGAGGAGGGGATCTCCGGCGAGGCCTCGTCGCTGGCGGGCCACCTCGGCCTCGGCAGGCTGATCGCGTTCTACGACGACAACCACATCTCGATCGAAGGCGACACAGCCCTGGCGTTCACCGAAGACAGGGGGAACCGCTACGAGGCGTATGGATGGCACGTTCAGAACCTCGGCGAGGACATCGCGCTGGACCGCATGGAAGAGGCTGTCCAAGCCGCCGCCGAGGTCACCGACCGCCCCTCGCTGATCATCATCCGCACCCACATCGCCCAAGGCTCGCCGAACAAGCACGACACGGCCGGGGCGCACGGGTCCCCGCTGGGCGAGGAGGAGGTGAAGCTCACCAAGGAGGCGATCGGCTGGCCTTCGCAGGAGCCGTTCTTCGTTCCGGAGGAGGCGCTCAAGCACTTCCGCACGTGCGTCGAGCGCGGCGCCGAGCAGCAGGCCGCTTGGCGGGAGCGCTTCGAGGCCTACACGGAGGCGAACCCGGAGCTCGCGCAGGAGCTCGAGCGGCTGTTCAGAGGCGAGCTGCCCGCCGGGTGGGACGCCGAGGTGCCTCGCTTTCACGCCTCGGGCACGATGACCGCGACCCGCAAGTCGTCGCATACGGTGCTCCAGTGGGCCGCGTCGAAGGTGCCGGAGCTGGTCGGCGGCTCCGCGGACCTCGCTCCGTCGACGCTCACGAGGATCGACGATGCGGACGACGTCGAGGCGGGCGCCTATGCGGGACGCAACCTTCACTTCGGGATCCGCGAGCACGCGATGGGAGCGATCGTCAACGGGCTCACGCTCCACTACCTGCGGGGCTACGGGTCGACGTTCCTCATCTTCAGCGACTACATGAGGGGCTCGGTCAGGCTCGCGGCGCTGATGGGACTGCCGTCGATCTTCGTCTACACCCACGATTCGATCGGGCTCGGCGAGGACGGTCCCACGCACCAGCCGATCGAGCACCTTGCGGCGCTCCGCGCGATCCCCGGCCTTTCCGTGATCCGCCCAGCGGGCGCGAACGAGACCGCGCTCGCCTGGCGCCACGCGGTGGCTTCCCACGATCACCCGTGCGCGCTTGCCCTCTCGCGCCAGGGGGTCCCGACCTGGAACCCGACCGCGATCCCGCACGACGCGATCGAACGAGGCGCGTACATCCTGCGCGATTCGTTCCGGGAACCCGATCCTCCGGACCTGATCTACATCGCAACCGGGACCGAGGTCCACATCTGCACCCGCTCCGCGGACCTGCTCGAAGCCGAGGGGATCGCGACCCGGGTGGTGAGCATGCCGTGCGTGGAGCACTTCGCCGCCCAGGATCAGGCATACCGCGACAGCGTGCTGCCGCCCGGCTGCCGTGCGCGGGTGTCGGTCGAGGCTGCGGGACCCCTTGGATGGCACCGGTGGGTGGGCGACGCCGGCGAGGTGATCGCGATGCACGGGTTCGGCGCCTCGGCGCCAGCGAGTGTTCTCTATAAGCACTTCGGGTTCACGCCCGAGCGCGTGGCGGACGCGGGTCGCGAAGTGATCGGGCGCGTTGGGTCATGAGCACGGCTGCCACGCAGGTCAATCCGCGTCTGAAGGCGCTGACCGACGCCGGCGTCAGCGTCTGGCTCGACCAGATCCGCCTCTCCCTGGTGCAGGGCGGGGAGCTGGCCAGGATGGTGGCCGAGGAGTCGCTGAGAGGAGTCACCGCCAACCCGTCGCTCTTCGAGAAGGCGATCCTCGGCTCCAAGGACTACGACGAAGACCTCGCCGAGCTCGCCCATCAGGACCTCGACGCGCAGGCGATCTACGAGCGGCTCGCGATCCGCGACGTCCAGCTGGCGGCCGACGTGCTTGCGGACGTGCACCGCGAGGCGAACGGTCGCGACGGGTTCGTGTCGCTCGAGGTCTCGCCCGACATCGCCCACGACACCGAGCGCACGATCGAGGCGGCGCGGACCTACTGGCGGGCGCTCGACCGTCCCAACGTGATGATCAAGATTCCGGGCACCCCGGAGGGGGTCCCGGCGATCGAGCGGGCGATCTACGAGGGCATCAACGTGAACATCACGCTGCTGTTCGCTGTATCGGCCTATGAGGCGGTCGCCGAGGCGTACCTCCGCGGTCTCGAGCGGCGGCAGGCAGAGGCCCTGCCACTGTCTGTCAGTTCGGTCGCGAGCTTCTTCGTCTCGCGAGTCGACAGCAACGTCGATCGCAAGCTCGAAGCCTTGGGACGAACCGATCTGGCCGGCCGGGCGGCGCTCGCGAACGCACGGGCTGCGTACCTGCGCTTCAAGGAGATCTTCGCCGGGCCGCGGTGGGAGGCGCTGCGCGACGCCGGAGCGTACGTCCAACGACCGCTGTGGGCCTCGACCGGCGCCAAGAACCCGCACTACCCAGACACGATGTACGTCGACGGCCTGGTGGGATCTCACACGGTCAACACGATGCCGATGGCGACGCTGCTGGCGGTCGCCGACCACGGGAAGGTCATCGGGCCGACCGCCGAGCAGGATCCGACGCCTGACCTCGAGGCGCTGGCGGAAGCCGGGATCGACCTCGACCAGGTCACCGACGAGCTGCTCGTCGATGGCGTCAAGCAGTTCGAGGACGCGATGACCCGCCTGCTGGCCGGGATCGACGAGCGCCGTGCCGCCGTCGCGACGGGACGGCCTCCGACGATCCAGGGACGGATCCCCGCGGAGCTCCAGCACGCCGTCGCCGAGCGAGTGCAGCGCGCCGTCAGCGAGTCCGTCGCCCAGCGGATCTGGCGGCGCGACCCGTCGCTCTGGGGGGGTCCGGGAGTGCCTGAGATCGAAGACCGGCTGGGGTGGTTGACCGTGTCCGAGGCCATGCTCGAGCACGCCTCCGATCTGCACGAGTTCGCGGCGCAGTGCAGTGCCGATGGGTTCACCGACGCCGTCCTGCTCGGGATGGGAGGGTCCTCGCTCGGCCCCGAGGTGATCAGGCGGTCGTTCGGCGAGATCCCGGGCGGCCTGCGCCTCCAGGTGCTCGACTCGACCCACCCGGACGTCGTGCTGGGGGTACAGGAGTCGGTCGACGTTGAGAAGACGATCTTCATCGTCTCATCGAAGTCCGGGGGCACGATCGAGACGCTGTCCCACTACCGTCACTTCAAGGCGCTCGCCAGGCCCGAGCAGTTCGTCGTCGTGACCGACCCCGGAAGCCCGCTCGAGCGACTCGTCAAGGACGACGGGCTGCGGCGGGCGTTCCTGAACACTCCTGACATCGGCGGGCGCTACTCGGTGTTGTCCCTGTTCGGGCTGGTGCCGGCGGCGCTGATTGGCGTCAACATCGAGGCGCTGCTCCACCGCTGCCAGGTGGCCGAGCAGAACTGCGCTCACTACGACTCCAGCGAGTCGAACTCCGGGCTGTGGCTCGGCGCTGCCCTCGGCGAGCTCGCCCGCCGGGGTCGCGACAAGCTCACGTTCGTCGTGTCGCCTCCGATCGAGAGCTTCGGGCTGTGGGTCGAGCAGCTGATCGCAGAGTCGACCGGAAAGCGGGGGAGGGGGATCCTGCCGGTCGCCGACGAGCCGCTCGGCTCCCCGGAGGTGTACGGCGAGGACCGCGTGTTCGCATACCTGCGCAACAGCGATCAGCCCGATCAGCGGCTCGACGCGGCGATCGAGAAGCTCGCCTCCGCCG
>CATPBV010000085.1 GCA_955652345.1 uncultured Solirubrobacteraceae bacterium
GGCGTGGCGAGCTCGGCCACAGCACGAGCCCGATCGCCCAGGCGCCCGCGGAGACCGCGCGCTCGGCGTCGCGGAGCGAGGTGATCCCGCAGAACTTGATCTTCGTGGTCACGACTCAATCGTAGGGTGGCTGAATAACCGCGTCCCACATGCGCTTTTTCAGCCAGCCCCTCCCGTCAGGGCGCGGCAGGCAGCCTCGATGTCGGGAGCGCGCATCAGCGCCTCGCCCACCAGCACCGCGGCGGCGCCCGCAGCGCCCACCTGGTCGAGCTGCGCACGATCCCGCAGGCCCGACTCGACGACGGTCGCGACGCCGCCCGGCACCCGCCCGAGCAGGCGAAGGGCGCGGCCGGGGTCCACGTCCATCGTGCGCAGGTCGCGGTTGTTGATGCCGATCAGCGACGCTTGCGCCGCGACCGCACGCGAGAGCTCGGTTTCGTCGTGAACCTCTACTAGCGCCGCCAACCCTAGCCCGAGCGCCAGTGCGTGCAGCTCCGCCAGCGCCGCGTCGTCGAGCGCGGCGACGATCAGCAGGATCGCATCCGCCCCCGCGGCGACCGATTCGTGTAGCTGGTAGGCGTCGACGATGAAGTCCTTTCGGAGGATCGGCAGCGCACACGCCTCGCGCGCCCGCCGCAGATCCTCGAGCGAGCCGCCGAAGTGAGGGCCATCGGTGAGGATCGACACCGCGGCGGCGCCGCCGCGCTCGTACGCGCCCACCACGTCCTGCACCGAGGCGCCCTCCCGAATCGGCCCGGCCGACGGCGAGCGGCGCTTGTGCTCGGCGATCACAGACAGCCCCGGGCGCTCGATCGCCGCCATGAACCGCCCGCGGCCATCGTGCGGCGTCCCGTCGCGCCGTAGCTCGGCCAGTGGCACCGCCTCGCGCCGCCGGGCCACCTCCTCGCGAGTCGCCGCGAGAATCCCGTCGAGCACCGCGGTCACGGAGCAAGCTCCTGGGTACGCGCCACGAACCGCTCGAGCGCCCCGGCCGCGGCGCCTTCGTCGATCGCCCGCTCCGCCGCCCGGACGCCGTCGGCCAGGGACGCCGCCACGCCGCCGGCGTAGATCGCCGCGCCGGCGTTCAGCACCGACAGGTCGCGCGCCGCCCCCGGCTCGCCCGCGAACACCCGGCGCGCCGTCTGCGCGTTGAAGGCCGGGTCTCCTCCCGGCACCGCGTCGGCGGGGCTAACCGGCAGCGAGACGTCCTCGGGAGTCACGGAATAGCGCCGGATCTCGGATCCGATCACCTCGACCACGGTCGTGGGCGCGGAGATGCTGAGCTCATCGAGCCCGTCCTCGCTGCAGGCGAGCAGCGCGTGCTCGGTCCCGAGCAGCGCCAGCGCTCCGGCCATCGTCTCGAGATACGCCGGGTCCGACACGCCGATCAGCTGGCGCGTGGCTCCGGCCGGGTTCGTCAGTGGCCCGAGGAAGTTGAACGCCGTGCGGACCGCAAGCTGGCGGCGCACCGGAACCACGAATCGCGTCGCCTGGTGATGGGCGGGCGCGAACATGAACCCGAAGCCGACGTCCTCGATGCACCGGGCGACAGCGTCGGGCGCGAGATCGATCCGGGCGCCCAGCGCCTCGAGCACATCGGCCGAGCCCGACAGTCCCGTGGCGGAGCGGTTTCCATGCTTGGCGACGGTGCATCCGGCCCCCGCGGCGATCAGCGCCGCTGTCGTCGACACGTTGAACGTCCGGCGTCCGCCGCCCGTTCCCGCCGTGTCGAGCAGGCCGCCGTGGTTGACCCTGACGGGGGTGGCGTATTCCCGCATCGTGCGCGCGAGGCCGGCGAGCTCCTGCACCGTCTCGCCCTTCGTACGCAGCGCGATCAGGAACCCCGCGATCTGGACCTCCGAGGCGTTCCCGGCCATGATCTCCGAGAGCACCGCGGAGGTGTCCTCGAGGCTCAGATCGTGCCCACCGGCGAGCGCGTCGATCGACCGCGTGAGGAGATCGGGGCCCGCGCTCATCGACGCCCCTCGAGGAAGTTGGCGATCAGCTCTCGTCCCTGCTCGGTGAGGACGGATTCCGGATGGAACTGGATGCCTTCGGCGGGAAGCTCGCGGTGGCGGACCCCCATCACGACGTTGTCGCCGACCGCGCTGCGCTCGAGGCACTCCGGCAGCGCCGGGTCGGCCACAAGCGAGTGGTAGCGCCCGACCTCGAGCGGCTCGCGAAGTCCCCGGAAGATCGTCCGCCCGTCGTGGTGGATCATGCTCGTCTTTCCGTGCACCGGCTCGCCGCGGATCACGCTTCCGCCCCAGGCCTGTACAAGCGCCTGATGGCCCAGACACACGCCCAGCGTCCGGACGCCTGCGACCGGGAACCGCCGGACGAGCTCGAGCGAGATCCCGGCGTCATTCGGGGTGCAGGGACCGGGGGACACGATCGCTCGGTCGTAGCCGCGCAACAGCAGCTCGTCGACGGTGGCGTGGTCGCTGCGCACGACCTCGATCTCGGCGCCCAGCTCGCCGACGTACTGCACGAGGTTGTAGGTGAAGCTGTCGTAGTTGTCGAGAACGAGGACCCTCATGCGCTCACGGCCAATCGGGCTGCGCCGCGGCAAGGGCGACCGCGTCGAGCACCGCCCGCGCCTTGGCCTCCGATTCGCGGAACTCGTACTCGGGGTCGGCGTCGGCGACGGTGCCGCCCCCGGCCTGCACGTGCGCGATGCCGTCCTTGACGACCACCGTGCGGATGTGGATGCAGGTGTCGAGCTCTCCCGCATAGCTCACATATCCGATCGCGCCGCCGTATCCCCCGCGCTTGCTGCCCTCGAGCTCGTCGATGATCTGCATGGCCCTGACCTTCGGAGCGCCGGACAGCGTCCCGGCCGGCAGCACGGAGCGCAACGCAGCGAGCGGGCCGACGCCGTCGAGCAGGGTCCCGATGACGCTCGAGACGATGTGCATCACGTGGCTGTAGGTCTCGACCGCCATCATCTCCTGCACCTCGACGCTGCCGTATTCGCACACTCGCCCGAGGTCGTTGCGCCCGAGGTCGACGAGCATCACGTGCTCGGCGCGCTCCTTGGGGTCGGCAAGGAGTTCCTGCGCAATCCGCCGGTCCTCCTCGGCGCTCGCGCCGCGGCGCCGGGTTCCAGCGATCGGCCGGGTTGACACCTGCCGGCCGTGGACGGTAATCAACGGCTCGGGGCTGGCGCCCGCAATCTCGAAATCCCCGAAGTCGAGGAAGTACATGTATGGGCTCGGGTTGACGGCCCGCAGCCCGCGGTAGATCGAGAACGCCTGCACAGGAGTGGGCGCCGACCAACGCTGCGAGGGCACCACCTGATAGGCGTCGCCGGCGCGGATGTACTCGATGATCCGCGCGACCATTCCTTCGAACTCGGCCTGGGACACGTTCGACTCGAAGCGCGGGATCGGCCGATCGCCGGGCGGACGCGGTGGTGGCGAGGGCAGCGGCCCCGCAAGCCGGGCCCTCCCTTCGGCGATCGTCTCGATCGCGCGCGCGTACGAGAACTCGAGGTCGTCCTCGGCGTAGACGTTCGCGAGCACGGTGACGGTGCGCTCGAGGTGGTCGAACGTCACGAGCACGTCGGTGAGCATCAGCGCCAGGTCAGGAGCGCCGATCGAGTCTGGCCCCGGTTCTCCGACGGGCTCGACCGTCCGGACCAGGTCGTAGGCGAACACGCCCACCGCTCCCCCGGCAAACGGGGGCAGCCCTGGAAGCGACGCCGGCCGGAAGCGGCTCAGCTCGGCCTCGGCGAGCTCGAACGGGTCCCCGGGATCTCCCAGCGACCAGCGCAGGACCTTGCGGGGGCGAAAGCCGATGAAGGAGTACCGCCCGACCCGCCCGTGGTCGGCTGACTCCAGCAGAAATGAGGGTCCGTCTTCACGCAGCTTGAGGAACGCGGACACGGGCGTCTCGCAGTCATCGACGAACGTCTCGCGCAGCGGGATCAGGTTGTGCTCGCGAGCGAGCTCGCGGACTTCCGAGAGTGGCGGCACGGCTCCGCTGGGTTGCTGCGCGCTAGCGCTTGCGACGGCCATCGAGAACTCGCTCGGCATCGTGGAGCGAGAGCCCTCGTCCCCGCAGAAGCACCGCAAGGTGATAGATCACGTCCGCGGCCTCCTCGGCGAGGCGCTCGTCCGATTCCCCGAGCGCGGCGCGCGCGGCCTCGTCGGCCTCTTCCCGAAGCTTGCCGGAGTTGAGCTCGCGGTCCGCGATCAACGTAGCCGTGTAGGAGCCTTCGGGGCGCGCAGCCGCTCGCTGCTCGATCGTGCGCTCGAGCGCCGGCAGCGTCTCGAATGGGGCCACACGCTCGAGCTCGCCGTTGTGAAAGCAGGTTCGCTCACCCGTATGGCACGCCGGTCCAGCGGCCTGCACGAGCGCGAGCACCGCGTCGGCGTCGCAGTCGTACCGGAGGGCTTTCAATGCCAGCGTGTTCCCCGAGCTTGCGCCCTTGCGCCAGAGCTCCGTTCGCGAGCGGCTGAAGAAGTGCACCTCGCCCGTCTCGCGCGTGCGCTCGAGCGCTTCGGCGTTCATGTAGGCGAGCATCAGCACCTCTCCCGAGCCCCAATCCTGCGCGATGCACGGCACGAGGCCGTGCTCGTCGAAAGCGATATCGAGGTCCCGCACCCGGGCGATTCTAGGTGCTGAGATGCGTCGCTACTCGATCCCGAGCCGATCGAGCAGGCCCGCGTCGCCGCGCCAATGGCGGCGTACCTTCACCTTGCATTCGAGATGCACGCGGGCTCCTAGCTCGCGCTCGATCGAGCGCCGGGCCGCAACTCCGATCGCCTTGACGGTACGACCTCCGGCGCCGACCAGGATTCCCTTCTGAGACTCGGTCTCGACGAGGATCGTCGCCTCGATCCTCACCAGTCCGTCCGCGCGGCGCTCGATCGCCTCAATCGCGACCTCGACGGCGTGCGGCACTTCCTCCCGAGTCCGCGCGAGCGCTTCCTCGCGGATCAGCTCGGCCACCCGTACGCGTTCGGGCAGGTCCGAGCGGTCACCGGGCTCGAAGTAGAAGGGCCCTTCGGGAAGCAGCGCGACCAGCGACTCGACGAGCGCTCGTACGCCCGATCCGGTCCGAGCGGATATGGGGAAGATCTCCTCGGAGACCCCGAGCTCATCCGCCGCCTGGAGCGTCGCGGCGGTTCTCGCATGGTCGGCGCGGTCGACCTTGTTGACCGCGGTCACCACCGGCACCGGGGAGCCGGCCAGGAGCTTGGCGATGAACCTGTCCCCGGGGCCCACCCCCTGCTGTGCGTTCACCACGAACAGGCATCCGTCGGCCTCTGAGAGCTCGCGCTCGACCCGCCTCTGCATCCGCTCGGTCAGCGTGTCCAGGGGCCGCTGCACTCCTGGCAGGTCGACCAGCACCAGCTGCCAGTCGGGGCCAGTCGCGACGCCCCGAATCGCCCGCCGAGTCGTCTGCGGCTTGTCGGACACGATCGCCACCTTGGCACCGACGATCGCGTTGGTCAGCGTCGACTTGCCGACGTTGGGCCGGCCGGCGATCGCAATGAACCCCGACCGCCTCCGGCCCAGCGGCGCCGAGCTCACGTCACCCAGCGCATCAGCTCGGCCTGGAGCGCCAGCATCTCCCCGTCGTCCGTCTCGTGATCCATCCCGGTGAGATGAAGCGCGCCGTGCACCACGGCCTCGCGGAGGTCCTCGGTCTCGGCCGGGCAGATCACGATGTCGCCAAGCTCTCTCGGCCCGGTGGGTAGGCCATCTTCGTCGACGCCGAAAGAGAGGACGTCGGTCGGCGCGTCGAGGCCACGGTACTCGCGGTTCAGGTCCCGGATCCGCTCCTCGTCGACGAACTCGACCGCCATGTGGCCCTCTTCGATTCCGGCGGAGGACAGGGCCAGCACGCACAGCTCCTGGACGTCCGCGATCGTGGGCGCGTCGGGCGCGAGCTCATCGGTCCCTGTCACCTCGATCTCGAGCACTCAGTGCCGCCCGCCCGTCAGGCCCGCTTGCGTGGACGGAGCTCGGGCGCCAGCTGCTGGGAGTGCTCCGTGTAGGCGGCGACGATCCGCTGGACGAGCTTGTGGCGCACCACGTCCTCCTCGCCGAAGCGAACGAACTCGATCCCCTCGACGCGGTTCAGGATGTCCGCCACGACGACGAGCCCGGAGTCGTGCTCGGGCGGAAGGTCGATCTGGGTGATGTCCCCGGTGACGACCATCCTCGAGTTGAAGCCGAGCCGGGTGAGGAACATCTTCATCTGCTCGGGCGTCGTGTTCTGGGCCTCGTCGAGGATGATGAAACTGTCATTCAAGGTGCGTCCGCGCATGAAAGCCAGTGGCGCGACCTCGATCACCCCGCGTTCGAGGTGCTGCGTGACCCGGTCTGGCTCGAGCATGTCGTGCAGCGCGTCGAACAGCGGCCGGAGGTAGGGATCCACCTTGGCCATCAGGTCGCCGGGAAGGAACCCCAGCCGCTCGCCGGCCTCGACAGCGGGGCGCGTGAGGATGATCCGGTTGGCCTCGCGCCGGCTGAGTGCTGCGGCCGCCAGCGCGACGGCCAGGAAGGTCTTGCCGGTTCCCGCCGGGCCGATCCCGAACGTGATCGTGTTATTGCGAATCGAGTCGACGTAACGCTTCTGGTTGATCGTCTTCGGCGCCACTTTCGTGGTCCGGTGACGCCAGACCACGTCCTCGAGGATCTTGGCCGGGGATTCGTGCCGGTCGAGCGCTCCGGTGACTGCCTCGATCGTCCCCTCGGCGATCTCGTGCCCCTGGTCGATCAGCTCCGAGAGCTCCCGAACGACCGCCGATGCCGCCTCGACCGCCGCGGCATCGCCGGCGAGCGTCAGCACGTTGCCGCGCAGGAACACGTCGCAGTCGAGATGGCCCTCGAGCGCGCGCAGCACTGCGTCCTCGCTGCCCGCCAGCTCGGCGGCGGTCGCGTTGTCGAGCTCGATCTGCCTGCGCAAGGGGGCTTCTACCCTCCGAGCGCCTCGCGGACGCTAGCGGATATCCGCTTGCCGTCGGCTCGGCCAGCTGCCTTCGCCATCGCGGCCTTCATCACCGCGCCCATGTCCCTGGGGGAGGTGGCCTGCGTCTGCTCGATCGCGTCCATGACGATCCGATCGAGCTCGTCGTCGGAAAGCTCGGCCGGGAGATAGTGCTCGATCATCCGCGCCTCGGCCTCCTCCTGGCTGGCAAGCTCCGGCCGGCCACCATCGCGGAACTGAGCTGCAGCCTCGAGTCTGCGCTTGCGCTCGCGCCGGAGCACGGCGAGCTCGTCCCCATCTCCCTCCTTCGCCGCCTTCTGGAGCTCGGACAGCACCAGCCGTAGCGCTCCGGCCCGCTCGCGCTCGCGGGCCTTCATCGCTCCGGTCATGTCAGCGCGAACCTGATCGATAAGAGTCAACCCCTTTCAGGATATCCCGCGCCAACTCGCTCACATCGGATTCCGTCGGCGTACAGCTCGAGGCAGGTGACCTCGACGATCTCCCCCCGCCCGGCTGCCCGCGGGGGCAGATAGCAGCGGGTGTAGTCGGCGGTGTACCCGGAGCACTGGCTGTCGGCGAGCTTGTCGACGAGCACTTGTTCGCGGCGACCTAACTTGCGCAGGCGATGATGACGCGAGCGGACCTCCGAGTGCCCGCGCATCCGCTGCGAGCGGTGCTTCTTCTCCGCCGCTGGCACGCGGTCGCCCAGTCCTTCGGCCACGGTGCCGGGCCTCGGCGAGTACGAGAACGTGTGCACGCGCGTGATCCCGGCGGCGTCGAGCGCGCCGAGCGTGCGCTCGAATGCAACCTCGTCCTCGGTCGGAAAACCCACGATCACGTCGGTCGTGACATTGACGCTCGGAATCGCCCGCCTGAGAGCGGTGACGTGGTCGAGGTACTCCGCCGCCGTGTAATGCCTGCCCATCGCCTTGAGCACGGCGTCGTCGCCCGACTGCATGGGGATATGGAGGTGCGGGCAAAGCTTCGGCTCGCCCACAAGCGCGCTCACCAGCGAGTCCTTGACGTGGATCACCTCGACGCTCGAGAGCCTGACCCGCTGGACGCCATCGACCCGCGCCACCTCCCGCATCAGCTCTCCGACCTCGAGTCCGCGCTCGGGGTCGCGATAGTCGCCGACGCTAATGCCGGTCATCACTACCTCGGGCTGGCCTGCTGCGACCCGGCGGCGCACCTCGGCGAGCACCCCGCTGGCCGGGCGAGAGCGCGCCGAGCCCCTGACCGTGGGGATGATGCAGTACGCACAGCGGCAGTCGCAGCCGTCCTGCACCTTGACGAACCCGCGGGTGCGCTGCTCGGTCTCCGCTCGGGGCCCGGCCAGCGCCTCGTGCTCGAGATCGACGCATGCTCCGAGCGCGCCCGCCATGCTCAGCGCGACATCCTCGGCGGTGCCGACGAACGCGGAGACCCGCGGGTCGATCTGCGAGAAACGCCCGGCGTTCAGGTTGACCGCACAGCCGGCGACGTACACTGCCCGCCCGCCGTTCAGCGAGCGCCTGACGGCCTGGCGCGACTTGGCCTCCGCTTCGCTCGTGATACAGCAGGTGTTGATCACGTGCAGCTCGGCGTCGGCTTCAGGCACCTCGGCGTGCCCGGCCTCGAGCAGCGACCCGCGGGCGGCCATCGCGTCGGCCTGCGAGACCTTGCAGCCGAGGAACTTGACCGCGAACGTGGTCATCGCAGCGCAAGGTAGCTGGTGGCGACGCCCGGCTCTAGTCCGCCAGCGGAGGCGGGTGCCCGAGCTGACCGAGCTCGGCGGTGTCGCGGTGAAACCAGAAGTCCACGGTCCAGTCCGCGATCAGGCGAGCCTTGCGGCGCACGCCGGGCATCCATGCGAGGTGGTAGAAGCGCCCGACGACCCAGGCAGGGAACCCCTTCACGCGAATCCCCTTGATGCTCGCAACGCCCTGCTGGCGGCCGAGCTCGGCGAACGCGCCGAGCGTCTTGAACCGGAACGGCTTCAGCTCACCGGTCCCCGCGAGCGCAGCGGCGACGTTCTCGCCCATCAGCTTCGCCTGGCGGATCGCGTGCTGCGCCGTGGGCGGGCACGGGTAACCCGGCCGCGCCGGGTCGGGAACGGCGGCGATGTCGCCGAGCGCCCAGACGTCGTCATACCCGATCACGCGTAGGTGCTCGGTGCACGAGATCCGCCCTTCTGTGAGCGGCAGGCCCAGCCGCTCGGCAACAGGGTTGGCCTTGACCCCAGCCGTCCAGCAGACTGTCCTGCATGGGATCTCCTCGCCAGTGGAGAGCGTCACCGAGCGGTCGGTCACCTCCTTGACCTGGGTCTCGAGCTTGATCTCGACGCCCCGCTCCCTCAGCAGCTCGGCGGTGAACTCCGCGAGCGCGGGCTTCATCTCCGGCATGATCCGCGCCGCGGCGTCCACCAGCACCCAGCGCATTCCCGCCTCACGGCAGCGGGGGTAGTAGTACCGCAAGGCGTCGATCGCGTAGTCCTGAAGCTCGGCCAGCCCCTCGAGGCCCGCATAGCCGGCGCCCACGAACAGGAAGGTCAGGTACTCCCGGCGCAGCTCGACCTCGTCGAGCGCCTCCGCGGATTCAAGCTGGCGCACCAGCCGATTGCGCAGCGCGATCGCCTCCGGCAGCGTCTTGAAGCCGATCGCGTGCTCGACGAGGCCCGGGATCGGAACGGTCCGGGACACCGAGCCGAGCGCGATCACCAGATGGTCGTAGCGCCAGCGGACCGGGCTCCCGGTGAGCAGCGTCGCCTCGAGCTCGCGGCGGCCCGGATCTCCGCCGGTTACGCGGGCAAGGCGCAGATCGACTCGCCGCAGGCGCTCGCGGAGCGGCACGACGACATGGCGCGGCTCGAGCGAACCCGCCGCAGCCCCGGGGAGCAAGGGCGTGTACAACAGGTAGTTCACGTCGCTGACGAGCGTGATCCGGACATCCGGCGGGAGCGTGCGCTCGAGAGTCTTTGCGGTGTAGTAGCCGCCGAACCCGCCGCCGGCGATCACGACGTGCTTCGCGGACACCGGAGCAGACTACAAGCGGTCGCCGGAGACGAGCAGCACAGCGCCCCAGTCCCCGTGGATGCGGCGCTCCGCCTCGACGAGTCCGCACGCGGCGAATGCCGCGGACACCTCGTCGCACTCGCCGGGCAGCAGGCCGCTTGCGATCAACCGCTGCGGCCGGGGCAGATTCGCCGCGTAATCGAGCAGGAGCGGCCGCAGCAGGTTGGCGGCGACGGTCTCGGCCACCGGCACCGGGTCACAGCGGAGATCGTGCCGGCGAATTTCGAGGTCGACTCGGTTGCGCCGAGCGCTGGCCGCGCTCGCCTCGAGGCTCGCGGGATCGCTGTCGAGCGCGAGCAACGGCGCCCAACCGAGCCTAGCGGCGGCGATCGCGAGGACCCCGGAGCCGCATCCCAGGTCGAGGAACGAGCCTTCGCCGCGCAGCGTGAGCATCAGCTCGAGACACAGGCGCGTCGTGGGATGTGCGCCGGTGCCGAACGCCTGACCCGGGTCGATCACCAAGTCGATCGAAGTACTGCCCGGGACCTCCCATGGCGGGCGGACCGTGAGGACGTCGCCGATCACGACGGGCTTGTGGAACTCCCGCCACCGCTCCTCCCAGCCGTCCGCAAGCTCGGTCGTCCGGACCTCGACCAACGCCCCCGCGGCCGCGGCGGTGACGTCCGGAAGGCTGGGCAGCTCCCCCGGAGCACCGTAGATCGCATATTCGACCACGCCGTCGGGAAGCGACACCTCCTCGAGCCCGCTCGGCGCGAGCTCGAGCAGCTCGGCCAGCACCAGCTCGGCCTGCTCGCGCTTGACGCGGACGGCGAGGCGGAGCACGATCCGCCGCGCCTCTAGCCGCCGAAGGCGCGCTTGAGCTTGCCGAAGACCCCTTCCTCGGTGCCGAGGTTGTGGTCTTTCATCGTGCCCGACAGCTGCTCGTAGAGCTCGCGCTGGTCGCGGCTGAGGTTCCTGGGGATCACCACGTTGACCACCACGCGCAGGTCCCCCGGCCGGCGGGAGCGCCCTCGCAGCGGCGTCAGCCCGGCGCTGCGGACGACCAGCGTGTCGTGCGGCTGTGTACCGGGCGGAATCTCCACCTCGACCTCCCCGTCGAGCGTCGGTACCCGCACGGTCGTGCCGAGCGCTGCAAGCGGCGCCGAGACGTCGACCGCGGTAACGAGATCGTCGCCGTCGCGGATGAACCGCGGGTCCTCACGGACGTGGATCAGGACGTAGAGGTCTCCGGGGGGCCCGCCCCGCTCGCCGGCGTGTCCACGCCCCGAGATCCGGATCCGCTGCCCGTTGGCGATCCCGGCGGGCACGTCGACGGCCACGCGCGTGCGCTCGACCCGCCGCCCGCGGCCGCGGCAGCGCTTGCACGGGTCCTCGGCCACTCGGCCATCGCCCTCGCAGACGTCACACGGCATCGTGCGCATCATCTGCCCGAACGGCGTTCGTGAGACGGTCCGGAGCGCGCCCGTGCCGCCGCAGCGCGAGCAGGTCTCGATCGGCGTGCCGGGCTCGGCGCCGTTGCCACGGCACGTCTCGCACATCACGATCGCCTCGTAGCTCACCTCGACCGAGGCGCCGCGGGCGGCCTGCGCGAGGTCGATCTCGGCGCCGATAGCGACGTCGCCGCCGTGGACCGCGCCGCCGCTCCGCGCACCCCCGCCGAATACGTCACCGAATCCGCTGCCGAAGAACGCGTCGAAGATGTCCGCCACCGACCCGAACCCCTCGAAGTTCGGGGAGTAGCCGCCGCTGCGCAGGCCCTCGTGCCCGTAGCGGTCGTAGGTTGCTCGCCGCTGGCGATCGGAGAGGACCTCGTACGCCTCGGCGGCTTCCTTGAACTTCTCCTCCGCCGCGGGATCGTGCCGGTTCACGTCGGGGTGCAGCTCGCGCGCGAGCCGCCGGAACGCCTTCTTCAGCGTCGCGTCGTCGGCGTCGCGCGACACTCCAAGGATCTCGTAATAGTCCCTGATCGCAGTCATCGCTCGTCGTACAGCTCCGCAACGAAGCTCGACAGGGCGGCGGCGGCCTCCCTGACCGAGCCGATCGCGCGACCGTAATTCATCCGCAGCGGCCCGATCACCGACACGGTGCCGAGCCGCCGCTGCGGCAGGCCGTAACCCGCCGCTACGAGCGCCACCGACCGGAGCGCAGGCGTTGCGTTCTCGGCCCCGATCCGCACCAGCACGTCGCGTTCGGACAGCGCGCTGCGGAGCACAGCCAGGAGCGCGACCCGGCGCTCGAGCATGTCCATCAGCGCGTTCAGCTCGGAGACCTCGCCCCAGCGGTCGCTCTGGAGCAGGTGCGAGGTCCCCTCGACGTACAGCGATGCGTGCGAGGTCTCCTCGAGATCGGTGAACACCGGCTCGAGCGCGGCGAGGAACCGCAGTTCGGTGCTCGACAGCGACAGATCGTGCAGCCGCTGCTGGACCATCCGGGCGCCGAGGCCAAGCCCCACCAGCCGCTCGTTCAGGTAGCTCGCCGCCCAGTCGGCGAGGCCTGCATCGATCGAATCGGCGAACGTGAACAGCCGCTTGGTCACGCCTCCGGTGGACGTGATCACGACCACCATCAGGACCTGCGGCTGCAAGGGCAGCACCTCGATGTGCCTGATCGTCGAGGTCTCGATCGGCGGCGCTGTGACGATCGCCAGCAGGTCGGTGACCTGCGACAGGGTCTCCGTCGTGACCCGCATCGCCTCGTCGAGCTCGCGGCGGACGAGCGACAGCGCAAGCGGTGGCCGCGCGTCGTCGCGGGGAAGCAGGCGATCGACGAAGTAGCGGTAACCCGCCTCGGTTGGCACCCGACCGGCCGATGTGTGGGGATGGGCGAGCAGGCCCAGCTCCTCGAGGCAGGCGAGCTCGTGGCGGATCGTCGAGGGTCCCCACCGAACATCGGCGGCCACCGACTTGGAGCCCACGGGCGCGCCGCCCTCCAGGTAGTCATCGACCACCTTGCGTAGCACCAGCTCTTGCCGATCGGTCAACACACGTTTGATTTTAGGTCGGCCTCTGGCCGAGACCGATAGATACGCTTGCGCGGTGATCACCGGCGCCCACGCGATCATGTTCACGCCTGATGCGGAGCGGGCACGGGCGTTCCTGGCGGACGTGCTCGGCCTGCGGTCGGTCGACGCCGGCGGCGGGTGGCTGATCTTCGCGCTGCCACCAGCCGAGCTAGCCGCCCACCCCACCGACGGGGAGGGCCACCACGAGCTCTACTTGATGTGCGACGACATCGAGGCGACCGTCGAGGAGCTGACGCGAAAGGGCGCCGAGCTCACCCGACCGATCACCGACGAGGGATGGGGTCTGATCACCGCGCTTGCGGTTCCAGGCGGTGGCGAGCTCGCGCTGTACGAGCCGAGGCACCCGAGCCCGCTCTAGTCCGAGATCTCAGCGACCGCGTGCCGGATGATGCGCTGTCCGGACTGCTCGGCCTCCGAGTGGACGATGACCGTCCCGTCCTCCCCTGCCTCAGCGGTGCCGCTGACGACGATCTCCTCGCCGAGCCTGCCCATGCCGCGGAACTGAACAGAGAGGCGCTGCAGGTGCTCGGGTCCGCCGGCGGCCTCGGTGTGGGCGCGCGCCACCTGCGCCATCGTCCACAGCCCATGGAGGATCCGGCCCGGAAGGCCCACCTGCTTGGCGAAGTCCTCGTCGACGTGAATCGGGTTGAAGTCGCCCGACGCTCCCGCGTATCGGACCGTCACGTATGGGTCGGGAGTGACCCGCAGCTCGATCGTCTGGCCAGCCTCGAGGCTCACGACACACCCCTGACGATGTTCGTCCAGATGCCCGTGCACACGCTTTCGCCACGCTGGTTCGTGGAGGCGGTCTCGAACACGTAGAAACCCATCCCGCCGCGCTCCTCGATGCTCTTGACCGTCGCCGTCGTCGAGATCTCGTCGCCGGCGACGACCATCCGTTCCCACCGGAACTCCTGCCCGCCGTGGACGGTCATCGCGAAGTTCATGCCGACCTCCGGATCGAAGGCCGCGGGGGCCAGCGCGCGCATCCCGTAGACCACGGCGAACATCGGAGGCGCGACGAGATCGGGATAGCCCGCTGCCCGAGCGGCGTCGAGATCGAAGTACCGGGGGTCGGTCTCGCCAACGGCCGCCGCGTACTCCCGGATCTTCTCCCGGCCAACGGCATAGACGTCGGGGGGGTAGGTCTTGCCGACTGCGTTGGTGTCGACTGGCACGGCGCGGCAGTCTCTCAAAGAATGACCGGAACTGATCCGCCGTCGACCGACCAGGCCGCGCCGGCGACGTTCGATGCCGCTTCCGAGCACAGGAACACAATCACCGCCGCGATCTCGTCCTCGGTCCCGAGGCGGCCCAACGGGATCCGGGCCGCGACGCCTTTCAAGACCTCCTCGCGGCTCGTGCCCCGCGCCCGTGCGGTTTGATCCGCGAGCCCGCCCGAGCTGAGCCAGAGCTCGTCGGCGACGGGTCCGGGCGCGACGGCGTTGATCAGCACCCCCTTCGACGCGTAGGCATCGGCGAACGCCCGCGACAGCGCCAGCTCGGCTGCCTTGGTGACCGAGTACGCGATGTTCGTCTGCGAAGGGCGCTTCCCCGACGATGAGCAGACGTTGACGATCCGCCCCCAGCCCCGCCTCGCCATCTCTGGCGCGAGCGCACGCATCAGCCGCATCGGCGCCATCGCGTGCAGCTGCCACTGAGCTTCCCACTCGTCGTCGGTCAGCTCGTGCAGCGGCCTGACCGCGCTCGTGCCCGCGTTGTTGACCAGCGCGTCGATCCCGCCGAAGCGGGTCTCGCACGCCTCGAGCACGCGCGCGCCGGCGTCGGCATCCGTGACGTCGAGGGCCAGGACCTCGGCTCGTCCGCCTGTCGCGGCATTTCGGCATTCGCGCGCCGCTGCCTCGAGGGTCTCTGCGCGCCGGCCCACGAGCAGCACCGCGGCTCCCTCGGCGGCAAGCGCCAACGCAGTCGCCTTGCCGATCCCGCGCGAGGCGCCCGTGACAACGCAAGCACGATCGCGGAGGCCGAGATCCACGGTCCTGATTCTCACTTATCTAGTCCGAGTGCACCGTCGAGGTACTCATCTCGGTGCGGTAGCCTGTCGTCGAGATGCCGAGGCGAGCAACTCTTAGGGCGGCGGATTCCGATCGCGAGCACGTCGCCGAGCGCCTGCGCAATGCAACCGCCGAGGGGCGGCTGCACCCTAACGAGCTCGAAGAGCGCCTCGAAACTACCTTCTCGGCCCGCAGCTACGGCGAGCTCGACGCCGTCGTCGCCGATCTTCCACGGCCGCCGGCGCGCAGCCGCCGGCCGGCGGTCCACCCGTGGATGGTGCTGGCCGCCGCGCTGGGACTTGCGGTAGCGATACCTCTGCTCCTGCTCATCCTCGCCGCCGTTCTATTCGTCGTGTTGCCGGTCGCCGCGACGCTCGCGTTCTGGCTCGCGGTCTGCTGGTGGTTCTTCGGCCACCGCGGCCGGCCCATACCCCGTGTGTACCGAGGCAGGCGCCGCATGTACCTCACCCGGTTTTAGCCTTCTCACCGAGTTCGAGGATCGCCAGGAACGCCTCCTGGGGCACCTCGATGCGACCGACCTGCTTCATCCGCTGCTTTCCTCGCTTCTGCTGCTCGAGCAGCTTGCGCTTGCGGGTGATGTCGCCTCCGTAGCACTTGGCGGTGACGTCCTTGCGGTAGGCCTTGATCGTTTCGCGGGCGACGATCCGAGAACCGATCGCCGCCTGGATCGGGACGTCGTACTGCTGCCGAGGGATCGTCTGGCGCAGCTTCTCGGCGATCTGGCGACCGGCATCCTGGGCCTTCCCGCGGTGCACCAGCATCGAGAGGGCATCGATCGGGTCCCCGGCGAGCAGGATGTCGAGCTTGACGAGGTCTGAGTCGCGCATGCCGATCAGCTCGTAGTCGAGTGAGGCATATCCCCGGGTGCGTGACTTCAGCTGGTCGAAGAAGTCGAGGACGATCTCGGCCAGCGGCAGGTCGTAGCTGAGCTGCACGCGCTCCTGTGACAGATAGTGCATTCCGGCGTGCTCTCCCCGGCGCTCTTGGCACAGCTCCATGATCTGTCCGACGAATTGGGTTGGCGTCAGGATCGAGGCGCGGATGTACGGCTCGCGAACCTCCGCGACTTGGGCGGGGTCTGGCATGTCATTTGGCGAGTGCACGGGCATGACGGTGCCGTCGGTCAGCGTCACCTCGTACTCGACGCTCGGCATCGTCGCCAGCAGCTCGAGGTCGTATTCGCGCTCGAGCCGCTCGCGCACGATGTCCATGTGCAGCAGCCCCAGGAAGCCGCAGCGGAACCCAAACCCGAGCGCGTCGGACGTCTCGGGCTCCCAGGACAGCGCGGCGTCGTTCAGCGTGAGCTTCTCGAGGGCGTCGCGCAGGTCCGGGTAGTCGTCTGACTCGATCGGGAAGAGGCCGCAGAACACCATTGGCTTGACCTCTCGATAGCCGGGCAGAGGCTCGCTCGCCGGATTGGCCTTCGTCGTCAGTGTGTCGCCCACCCGAAGCTTGGTGACGTCCTTGATGCCGGTGATCAGGAAGCCGACCTCGCCGGCGCTGAGGCGGTCGGCTGAGGTCATCTCCGGGGTGAAGAAGCCGATGTCGTCGATATCGGCCTGGGTGGCCGCCTGCATCGCGCGGATCGCCTCCCCCTTCTTGAACGTGCCGTCGACGACGCGCACGTACGCGATCACGCCGCGGTACTGATCGAACTCGGAGTCGAAGATCAAGGCACGGGGCGGCTTGTCGGGGTCGCCGTTCGGCGGGGGGACGCGGGCGATCAGCTCATCGAGCACCTCGGTGATGCCCTCACCTGTCTTGGCGCTGATGCGGCGCACGTCGTCGGCGGGCTCCCCGAGCAGCTCGGCGACCTCGTGCGCGACCCGGTCGGGCTCGGCGCCGGGAAGGTCCACCTTGTTCAGGCAAGGGATCAGCTCGAGCCCGGACTCGACCGCTAGATAGGTGTTCGCGACGGTCTGAGCCTCGACCCCCTGCGACGCGTCGACCACCAGCAGCGCGCCCTCGCACGCCGCAAGCGACCGTGAGACCTCGTAGGTGAAATCGACGTGGCCCGGCGTGTCGATCAGATGCAGCTGGTAGGTCTGCCCGTCATGCGGCGACTCATAGAACACCCGCACCGCCTGGGCCTTGATCGTGATCCCGCGCTCGCGCTCGAGGTCCATCGAGTCGAGCATCTGCGCGCGCATCGCGCGTGGATCGACCGTATGGGTGAGCTCGAGGATCCGGTCTGCGAGCGTCGACTTGCCGTGGTCGATGTGGGCGATGATCGAGAAGTTGCGGATGTGGGGCTGATCGGACATCTAAGAAGAGGGTATTTGGGGATCCGGTCCGGGAGCCGATACGCATGTACACGCGAGGAAGGTTTCATGAGACTGACACGGATGACTGCTGTCGCGCTGACGGCGATGGCCATGGTCGCGGCCCCGGCGAGCGCCAAGACGATCACCCTGCATTACTTCTTCAAGACGGTTGGCGTCAAGTTCACCGATGCCGCCGGGCACACCGAGAACCCGCGCGAACTGCCGGGTCCAGGCGACGTCGGCGATCAGGTCGGCCTCGGTTACCGCGGCGACCACAACCACCATGCCAAGCGCTGGACGGTCTCCTTCCACGTGAGGTGCGTTTTTAGAAGCTCGACGCGGTCCACCTGCGATGCTCAGATCGCCATCGGCGGCTCGATGCTGCTCGCGAACGGGGCCCATCCCAACTTTGGAGCCAGCGGCAGGCTCACGATCAGCGGCGGCACCGGCGTCTTCCAACGCGCCCACGGAACGATTGCCTGGGTCACCCCCCCCAAAAACCTGGACATAACGATTCGGGTCAGAATCTGACGCCCTCGGCGCCGGCAACGCCCACGGACACGACCTGGCCAACCAGCGAGCGACCGACCAGCCGGTCGGGGCCCGTCCACGCCGCCCCAGGCGACACCGGCCATCAGCGCAGTCGCGACC
>CATPBV010000086.1 GCA_955652345.1 uncultured Solirubrobacteraceae bacterium
AAGTGGAACTGCGGTACCAACGCCGAATCATTGGACACGTCACGGTCCCAGACGACGCCATCCGAGCCAGTGACGAGATGAGCGACTACTTCCAGACGCTGATCGATGAGCGTCGTAGGCGTCCATGTCCGGGATTACTCAGCGCGATAGCCAACGCGACCATTGACGGGAAGTCCATCGGAGACGCTGCCCTCGGGCTCACACTCATTGTGTTCGCCGCTGGAATGGACACGACATCATGCTTGCTCGGTAACGCTTTGAATCTTTTGGCGGCTCACCCTGAGCAGCGTGAGTGGCTAAGTAACAACCTGGATCAAATCCCAGCCGCCATCGAGGAAGTGCTTCGCTTCGACTCGCCGCTGCAGGTAACCAAGCGCGTTGCCGCCCGGGACGCCTTGCTCGCCGGCGTTGAGATTTCAGCGGCCACCGATGTTTTTGTCTTCTATGGCGCCGCTAACCGTGACCAACGGCGATTCGAGCGTCCTGATCGCTTTGACATTCAGCGCGAACCCAAACGCAACCTCGCCTTTGGGGAAGGAGTCCACCACTGCATCGGCGCTCCTCTGGCCCGCTTGGAGACCAATATAGTCTTGGAGGGCGTGCTGACGCGTATTCCGGAATACTCGCTTCGCAACGGTGCAACACGCTTCGAGAGCCACATGATGCGCGGCTTCCGCCATCTTCCTCTGGAGCGAGCCTCGCTGCAAAAGTAGTGAGTTGTATCTGAGCGCCGCGACCGCCTCGACGCAGCGCTCGCTCGTGCGATTCGGACTCGAGGCGGTGTCGAGGATCGATCCACTGCCCGAGCTCCACCTCGGCGCAGTAGCGCAGCACCAACCTACGCAGAAACCATCGCTCTGTTCACCAGCGGTTTGTAACGACTCGCTACCGTTGAACCGGTGCCGGTCCTGCAAGCAAGGGGGGTCACCAAGACGGTGGGGTCCGCACGCGCCGCTCGGAGCCTGCTCGTGGGAGTGGACCTCGATGTGCAGGCGGGCGAAGTGGTCGCTGTGCTGGGGCGCTCGGGCAGCGGCAAGTCGACGCTCCTGCATCTGCTTGGCGGCCTTGACCGTCCGGACACGGGCCGCATCATCGTCGCCGGCCACGAGCTGACGGCCCAGCGAGCGAGGGCGCTCGCGCGCACGCGCCTCCGGCACGTCGGATTCGTGTTCCAGTCCTTTCACCTGATCGAGGAGCTGAGCGGCGCGGAGAACGTGCTGGTGCCGGCGCGCCTCCCGGGCGCCCCGCGAGGCGGCGAGAAGCGCGGGCGTTCGCTGATCGACGGTCTCGGGCTGTCCGAGATCGCGGGGCGACGCCCGCACGAGCTCTCGGGCGGCGAGCAGCAGCGGCTCGCGATCGCGCGGGCACTGGTCAACGACCCCGAGCTGGTCCTCGCGGATGAGCCGACAGGCAATCTCGATCAGGAGAACGGCGCGATCGTCCTGTCGCTGCTGCGAAGCCTCGGATCCCGGGCGGTCGTGATCGTCACGCACGAGCCCGAGGCGGCCGCGATCGCCGATCGGGTGTTGCATCTCCGCGAAGGGCGGCTGCACCTCGCGCCGGCCGCCGGTGGGCTCCGCCTCCGGGAGACCGCCTGAGCGCCGAAGGCCTGAGGGAGCCAGCCTGAGGTCCGCGTTCCGAGACGCCCTTCAGGGCCTGCGGGCCAGCCGGCGCCGTTCGCTCCTGACCGGCCTCGGGGTCGGCCTTGCGGCGGCGATGCTGACCGCCGCCCTGGTCGTATCCGACAGCCTGGGGCGCGGGTTCGATCGGGGCGTACGAGCCGCGGACCTCCCCGACATCATCGTTCGCTTCGACCCCGCGCCGCGCGGCCGGGTGGCGCGGCGGGTCGCGGCGTTGCCCGATGTCGCTGGATTCTCGCTGCGCCAGGAGGCGACGGGCGTTTTCATCGAATCCGGTCCTCACTCGAGCGGGAGCGCCTCAGTCGAGATCGTGGGTCCGGGCCGCCGCGGGTATGCGATCGTCGGCGGTCGCGACCTCACGGGCAGGCCGGGCCAGGTTCTGATCGAGCGGGGACTTGCGACCTCGTGGGGGATCCCGCTCGGGGGCACGGTCGAGCTCGCGGACCTCGGCGCCCAGCGGGTGGTGGGATTCACCCAGAGCCCCGACGACGTCTCCTATCCGCTCGCGGTCCCGCGCCTGTACCTCTCGCGTACCGCGCTCCAGGCGAGGTTCGGCACCCAGCTCGACCCGCGGGTGAACGTCGCGCAGATCTGGCTGCGCGACCCCCGCAACCTCGACGAGGTGCTCGTCCAGGCCCGCGCCACCAGCTACGGACTGCATGGGCTGCGCTTCGTGACCCGCAGCGGCGTCCGGGTGCTGATCGATCAAGCCGCCGGAATCGTCATCGACCTGCTGGTCGCGCTGTCGGTGATCGCGCTCGTGAGTGCGGTCGTGATGCTCGCCGCCTCGGCCCGCGCGGAGGTGCAGCGGCGGTTGCGGGCGATCGGCGTTCGCCGTGCCGTGGGAGCGCCGCGCGGGCACCTTGCAGCCGCGCAGGGCCTCGAGGCGCTGCTCGCTGCCGTGCCCGCGGCCACCCTCGGCGTGGTCGCCGGGGCCCTCGCCACCTACTCGCCCACGAGCCGGCTGTTGACCCTGCTGAACGAGCCGCCGCCGGGAACCGGGCTCGTGGGGCCGTTGCTCGCCGTGTGGCTCGCCGCGATCGCGATCCCGGTGCTCGCGGCCGCGTGGCCAGCCTGGCGCGCAGCCGGGCGGCCCGCAGTGGAGCTGCTTGCCGGTGCGGAGCTTCCCAGACGGCGCGCGAGGGCGTCCACGTGGGGGCCCCGAGCGGGACTCGGATTGCTGGGCGCGCGACTTGCCGGCGCCCGCCGCGTGCGGCTCGTCACGACCGCCACGGCGCTCGGCATGTCTTGCGCGTTCATCCTGCTGATGCTCGCGCTCGCGTCCGCGCTCAGCGCGCTCGAAACCGATCCTCGAGCGCTCGGTAAGCGCTACCAGCTGACCGCCGGTTTGCCGTCCTCCGAGGTCGCCCACATCCGGCAGATCCCCGGTGTGCAGGCGGTCGCGCCGCGCTACGAGGTCCGTGCGGTCGACTCGTTCTCGCTGCACGAGACGATCGACGTGATCGCCTACCCGGGCGACCACACCGTGTTCGAGGCGCCGGCGCTGCTCTCCGGGACACGGATCAGTTCTCCGCGGCAGGCGGAGGTCGGGGCGGGACTGGCGGACGCGCTCGGTCTCGTTCCCGGCTCGACGCTGGCGATCGAGCTTCCCTCCGGAACTGAGCTGCGGCTGCGGGTCAGCGGGATCGTGGGCTCCTTCGACCACGACGGCCGCGTCGCGTACGTCCCTGCCGCGGCGCTGCTGGCGGCGGATCCGTCCGCGTCCGAGGTGCTCGCGATCCGAGTGCGCCCCGGGGCCGACGTCGCGGCGGTGAGCGCCGCGCTCGGGCCGGTCGCGGCGCCGGCAAGCGGTGCGATCGCCCGGGGGGTGCCGCTCGTCGACACGCTGCGCTCGATCCTCCGGGCGGTGGCGATCGTCGACGGCTTGGTGTGCCTCTATGCCCTCCTCCAAACATGCGCTCTGACGGTGCAGGAGCGCCGCCGGACGATCGCGGTGCTCCAGGCGCTCGGCGCCGCCGGACCGGCGATCGCCCGGCTGCTGGCGGGGGCCGTGCTGGCACTCGTCGTTCCCGCCGCGGTCCTGGGGGTCCTGCTCGAGCGATTGGTCCTCGGCCCGATCCTGGCAAAGCTGGCCGCGGGGTACGCGGCGCTGTCGCTGACGGCCGGTGCGCCTGAGGTGGGAGCGGTGCTTGGTGGGCTCGCGCTCGCGAGCGCGGCGGCGGTCGCATGGGTGGCGGCACAGAGCACCCGGGGAGCTGTGGTCAAAGGACTGGCAGCATGAGGCGCGTGACCCGTCGCGAAGCGCTGATCGAGCTGACCGCGGCGGGAGCGCTGCTCGCGGGCTGCGGCTCCGGAGCCCCGGTGACCGATTCGGGATCGACGGTCGTTTCGACCTGGACCGACGCGATGGGCACGGGGAATCTCGAGCGGTCTTCCGGCGAGGCGTTGCTGGCACGTACCGAACTCGGGCCCGCACGCGAGGGCGCCGCGATCCTCACGACCCTCGCACACGTCACCGACGCGCACGTGCTCGACGCCTCCTCGCCAGCGCGGGTGCCGTTTCTCGATCGCCTGGGCGAGCCGTTCCAGTCGACCTTCCGTCCTCAGGAGACGCTCACCGCCCAGGTGCTGGCCGGCGCCGTGCGGGCGATCCGGGGGCTCCGGCCGGATGCGGTGATCCAGGGAGGCGATCTGATCGACAACGCCCAGAGCAACGAGCTGACCTGGGCGCTTGAGGCGATCCGCGGCGGGGCGGTGAGGCCGGCAAGTGGGAGGCTTGGCTACTACGGCGTCCAGCTTGCCGAGAATCCGGATCCGTTCTATTACCGCCCCGACCTCGACGCGCCGCAACATCTTGGGCTGCTATCGCGGGCGGTGCGCCGATTCATCAGCCCTGGCCTGCCCACTCCGGTCTACCCCGTGCTCGGAGATCACGACATCCTGGTGGCTGGGGAGCTCGCTCCGACCGATGTGACCCGCGGGCTCGCGGTCGGCGAACACGCGCTGTGGGAGCTGCCGCGGGGGCTCGAGCTTCCGCCCGGACTCTCCTTGACGGCGGGCGGCTCGCCGGATGGTCCCCCAGTTCCGGTGCTGGTCGACCAGTTCCTGGTGCAGGCGCTGGCCGGCCCGAAGGTTCGCGTTCCAGCTGATCCCGCGCGGCGACAGCTGAGCGCGCACGAGGTGGTCGCCGAGCTTCGCGCCGCGGCCCGTCTACCGGCGGATTCCGGCCTGCTCGATTACGCGGTCGACGTCGGACGATCTGTGCGGCTGATCGTCGTCGATCTCGCCCGCCGGGCCGGCGGCTCGGGGGGTCGTGTCCACCCCGGCCAAGCGGACTGGCTGTCGGCGGAGCTCGACAACGCCGGCAAGCGCTGGGTGATCGTGGTCTCGCATCACCCGCTCGTGAGCTCAGAGGGCGGCGAGCAGTTGCTGGGCGTGCTCGACGGTCATCCCCGGGTGATAGCGGCGATCGCCGGCCACATCCACCGCAACGAGATCATTCCGCGTCCCAGCCCCGCGGGCGGATACTGGATGATCACGACGGCGTCGCTGATCGACTATCCCCAGCAGGCCCGCGCGATCAGAGTGCTCGAAACCGCGGGCGGCGGCGTGGCCCTGGAGATGTGGATGCTCGACCACGTGTTCGGAGGAGATCTCGGGCAGATCTCCCGCGAGCTCGCCTACCTCGACGCCCAAGGTGGCCGGCCCAGGCGGTTCTCGGGCGACCGGCTCGACCGCAACGTGACGCTGTACCGCGCCCCCGCCCGCGGATAGCGCGAGCTCGTGCTACCGCGCCGCTCGCGCACCGGGCTCGGCGCCTGCGAGCACGGCGTCGAGCAGACCCGGAAACCGCTCATCGAGCTCCGCGCGGCGAAGTGAGCTGAGCCGCGTCGTTCCGAGCACCCGCTGCCTCGTGACGCCCGCCTCGCGCAGGACCTTGAAGTGGTGGGTGCAGGTCGACTTCGTGATCGGAAGATCGAAGCTCTTACAGGTGAGCTCGGCGCCGCCGGAAAGGGCGCTCACGATTCGCGGGCGCATCGGGTCGCTGAGCGCGTGGAGCACCGCCGCAAGCTCGATCTCGGGGGCCTCGGGGTGATGGAGGGGCTCCGGGTCTCGGAAAGCATCGGCACCGGACAGCACCGCGGCATTCGAGGCGTGATCCGAGGATGTCGTGAGCGCTGCCATCTCTCCTCCTATTGTACGACGCTCATCGAACCTCTGTTGCGATGTACGACGACCATCGTACCGCCGTCGCCGGGAATCGAGATGCGCGTGGACGCACGGTCATATCTCTACTTGACGATCGTGAATCGAAGCGTCTTCGGCGGCGCTGCGCCCGCGCTGCTGGTGGCGGTGATCGTCAGCGTGTAAGACCCCGGGGGTAGCTTCACAGTCCGCGAGACGCGGCCGTCGAACGAGACGCTGTTCTTGCCCGTATGACCGGTGAACGACAGACGGCCGCGCAACACGGTGCGCTTACATGCCGGGCGGTTGGGGTGGCTGCCAGCGACGCACTTGCCCTTGACCCTACGGCCAGCGAGCTGCTGCGCGAACGCGAGGGTGACCCGGGCCGACTCGTTGAGAGCGAACGAGAACACCGTCCCAATCGGAGGCTTGCCGGGCCCTGTGACCTTGGCCAGCTTCGTGCCCTCGCGCCAAGTGCGGTGTGTCTGGGCGACGTGGCTGACGACCGGCGGAGCGGGCGGCGGTCCCGTGCTTGTCGTGGTCGTTGTACTGCTGCTGCTGGACTGCACGGTTGCGCTCAGCAGCAGCCGGGAGTTGCTCTGGTTGTGGGTCGGCGCAGCTGTCTGCCCGTCGGCGAGCGCCGGCAGCTCGTAGTACCACGTAATCGCGGTCGCGCTCGATGTGTCGAACATGATCGCGCTCGAGTCGTTGTCGAGCCCGAGCACGTCGCCCGCCTTGACGGGAATTGAAACGGTGTACGTATTCACGCCCCCAACGTTCGTGATCGTCTCGGGCGGGCTGGTTCCTGCCCCCGTGAACTTGCCCCCAGAAGCTGGGCGCAGGACGCGAAGCCAGACGCTGCCAGAGCTGGCGACAACCGAGAAGCTCGTGACCGTTCCGTCGAATGGGACCTGCAGCTCTGGCGAGACCCCCAGAAACGGCACGAAGGTACAGGTGATCATGGCGGCACAGCTCGCGACGTTCGTGCTCGCACTCCCGCTTGTACTCCCGAGCGTCACGGTCTGGGTGCTCGCGCCCTCGCTTCCAACCGCCTCCGCGCCCAGGAGCCCTGCAGCCACCGCTGTCAGAGCCAGTGCGATCGCCACGAGGCGAGATCTCATCAGCCGGAGCGTACCTCCTCCGGGCTCGAGCGCCTTCCCGGCGATCCGCCACACCGGCGCGGACGAGTATCCGAGAGAATCCCGCCGCATGCGTAAGGCGGTGGTCGACATCGGCAGCAACTCGACCCGGCTACTGATCGCCGATCTCGACGACGGCCGCGTGACCGACGAGCTCGTTCGCCGCACCGCGGTGACCCGGCTAGGGACCGGCGTGGATTCCAGCGGCCAGCTGAGCGACGAAGCGATGAAGCGCGTCTACGCGACGCTGGATGAATACCGCGCGGAGATCGACAAGCACAGCGTCGACCGCGCGCTGGCAGTGCTCACGAGCGCGGTGCGCGATGCCAGCAATGGTGAGCCGTTCGCGGACACGGTCAGAACGCGGTATGGCCTGTCCCCGCACATCCTCACGGGAGACGAGGAAGCCGAGCTGACTTTTCTGGGGGCCACCAGCGAGCGCAGCGCCGAGGACCGGACGCCGACGGTCGTGATCGACATCGGCGGGGGCTCGACGGAGCTCGTGATCGGAGCGGGCCACGAGCCGTCATTCCACGTCTCAAACCAGGCCGGTGTGGTGCGCCAGACCGAGCGCCACATCCATCACGACCCTCCGCAGCGCGAGGAGCTCGACGCCCTCGCGGCGGACGTTCGGGCGATCTTCGAGCGCGCGGTGCCGTCAGATCAGCGCCAGGCGGTGCGACACGCGATCGCCGTCGCCGGAACCGCGACGTCGCTCGCGGCGATCGCCCAGGAGCTCGAACCGTATGACCCGCAGAAGGTGCACGGCTACGTCATCGACGTGGCCGAGTGCGAGCAAATGCTCGACCGCCTGGCGAGCATCCCGCTCGATCAGCGGCGCCAGGTGCCTGGCCTCAATCCCGACCGCGCGCCCACGATCGTCGCCGGTGCGGTCATCCTGCTCGAGGTCCTGAGGTTCTTCGGCCTCGACAAGGTCGAGATCTCAGAGCACGACATCCTGCGGGGCGCCGCGCTCGGGTTGACGGACTAGGCGCCTTCTCAGCGACTCACGGCGGCGAGGCGGGAGCTGATATCGGCGCACTGCTCGCACACCGCCGCGGGCACGAGTCCCGCTCGCATCAGGAGCCCGAACACCTTGCAGCCGACGCAGAAGCCGACGATCGACTCGAGCCCCGCAGCGAGCGCGAACAGACCAAGCACAACGTCGGCAGCGGTGTGATCGCCGATGACCAGTGCAAGCACGAGGGCCGTGGTTGCCATAACTGCGCCCATTCCTTGAGCAAAGCGCTTCGGCGGGCCGGCCACCGGCTTGCTCGGGCCGAGGCGAGGCGCGATCAGCTTCTGCGCCGCCCAGCCCAGGGGGCTGAGCGATGGACCCGTGAGGACCCTGGCCCAGAAGCCGTAGGAAAGGGGTATTAGCAGCCAGTACGCCCCGGTGGCGAGAATCACGATGACCGTGATCAGGACCGCGGACGCGACGGTACGGGCGGCCTTTTCGTTGACCGGATTCGGAAAGGCAAACAGCTCTTGCATTCCAGGCAGATGGTAGGGAGCCCGGATTTTGGACGAATGTACGATTGCCGTGGACGCGTCCAGTCTCCATCATTCACGTCGGGCTAGCTTGCCTAGCCTTAACAT
>CATPBV010000087.1 GCA_955652345.1 uncultured Solirubrobacteraceae bacterium
CCGCTGAGAGGCCCCCCGCTGAGGGTCCCCCGCGGCGGGGCCAGCCTCGAGCGCACTGCCGTGGCCAACGTTGTACAGCCAACCCCAGCTGGTGCGCTCACCGCCGAGCGAGAACACCGTGTCGGTGCCGGCATTGACGAGTAGCGGCCCGATAGCTCCCAGGCGGGAGTCCTGGCGGGCCGCGGCGAGCAGCGTCTGGAGCGTTCCTGGCCGAAGGCGAACGTCATGCGTGAGCAGCCAGATCCACTGCGCGTCGCGCTCGAGGTGATAGCGCATTCCTGCATTCATGCCGTGCGCATAGCCGTCGTTTCCGGGCATCCGAATCACGCGGACCTCGGGCGCGGGCGTCAGGGGACGGTCGGTCGGCGCCACCGGGTTGTGGACGATGCAGATGTCCTCGGCCGGCATCCCCTCGGCCAACAGGTCCGAGAGCACCGTCCTATAGGACTCGTGCTCCCCGTGAGTGAGGATCACTGCTGCCGCTTGCACCATTAGCCACCACCGCCCGCCCCCGGGCGAGCGCCCAACGATACATGGCTCCGCTGGAACGCCGAGCCGTTAACATGGGGGCCGTGCTAGAGGGAGCTAGCGTTGGGCAGGCGGGGCAGGCGCTCGTCGATCAGGCCTCTGCCGCTGCCGTAAGGGAATCGGTACGGGTGCCCGCGCCGCAGTCCGACGCGCCGCGACGCGAGATCTTGTTCCGGCGCAGGGTCTCGCTGCGCCACGCCATCCGCGAGCTGTGGCATTTCCGTGAGCTGATCGTGACGCTGGCCGAGCGCGACCTGCGGGTCCGTTACAAGCAGGCGGTTCTCGGGGTCGCCTGGGCCGTCATCACGCCGGTGGTGATGATGCTCGCGTTCACCCTCGTGTTCACCAAGGTGACCAACTTCAGCAAGTACTCCCCGGGGGTTCCGTATGTGCTGTTCTCGTATATAGGTCTGGTCCCCTGGACGTTCTTCTCGACGTGCATGCAGGCTGGTGGACTGAGCCTCGTCTCCAACGTAGGTTTGCTCAACAAGCTCTACTGCCCCCGCGAGGTGTTTCCGATCGCGGCGATCATCGACGCGATGTTCGACGCATTGATCGCGAGTCTCGTCCTGCTGGTGCTGTTCCCGATCGAGGGCTTCGCGCCGAAGGTGGAGGTCTACTACCTACCTCTCCTGCTGATCCCGCTGATGGCATTCACGTTGGGCGTCACGCTCACCGTTTCCGCGGTCTTGGTGTACATGAGAGACCTGCGGCTGCTACTGCCGCTGATCGTGCAGATGGGCCTGTTCGTCACGCCGGTGATCTATCCGCCGAGCGTGCTCACCACATCAGAGCCGGTGCTCGTCGCTTGGTCGGTGGCCAATCCGCTGGTGCCCGTGCTCGACGGCCTGCGGCGCACCATTCTCGAGGGTCTCGCGCCACAGTGGATTCCGTACCTCGCTGGGACCGCCAGCTCGCTGCTGATCCTGCTCGGCGGTTTCATCCTGTTCAAGCGCCTCGAGACTGGCATCGCTGATGTCGCCTAGGAGCCAAGCCTCGTGAGCGCCCCACCGGTCGGGACAATCGAAGCAACGGAGGTCTGGAAGCGCTTCCGCAGCGACGACCGCCCCAGCTACCTCCAGGATCAGCTCGCACGGGCTCGCGACCGCGTGCGTGGCCGCTCCCGCCCGAGCTACCGCTGGGCGCTCCGGGAGATCGACCTTCGCGCCGCCCCTGGCGAGTCCTGGGCGCTCGTCGGGGCCAACGGTGCCGGCAAGTCGACGCTGCTGAAGATCCTCTCGCGGGTGATGTATCCCACCGCCGGTGAGGTCCGGGTGGCGGGACGCGTGGGCGCGCTGATCGAAGTGCGGGCTGGGATCTCGCCACTCCTCACCGGACGGGAGAACGTCTTCCTGACCGGCTCGATCATGGGGCTCAAGCGCCGGGACGTCGCCAAGCGGTTCGACGAGATCGTGACGTTTGCCGAGCTCGAGCACGCGATCGACCGCCAGGTCAAGTACTACTCCTCCGGAATGCAGATGCGCCTGGGGTTCGGGGTCGCGGCGTTCTTGGAGCCGGACGTGCTGCTCGTGGACGAGGTGCTTGCCGTCGGCGACGCGATCTTCCAGCAGCGTTGTCTTGACCGAATCCGGACCGTGCTCGCCGAGGGGGCAACTCTGATGTTCGTCTCCCACGACCTCGCCGCTGTCGAAGCCTCGTGCGCGAACGGGGTGTGGATTCACAACGGCGTCATCCAGGCGATGGGGCCGGTACGAGACGTCCTGGCGGCGTACCGGGCTGCGGTCGAGGGGGAGGCGGCGGATTCACGGCCGGACATCGAGGGCCTGCTGAAGGTCAGAGACGTGCACGCCTCAGCGCCCGACGGCGGCTTGCCGAGCACCGGTGGCCCACTGTCGGTGAGCTTCAGCCTGCATGCGGAGCAGCGCCACCGAGCGTGGGTATATCTAGGCGTCAGCGAGGGCGCCGCGACGCCGATATTCCTGATCAATCCCGGCCGGGAGACGACGCTCGAGCCTGGCGAGACCCAGGTTCAGTGCGAGGTCCAGTCATTGCCGCTCCCCAGCGGCCGCTACTACCTGTGGGGCGGAATCTACGAGAACTGGACCAACGGCAACGAGCTGATCGGATGGCAGCCGCTGACGCACTTCGACGTCTACGGGCCGGAGCTCGACGCCGCTCCTCGCGCAGTGGTTCGGCTATCGCCTCTGCACGTCGAGTCGAGTTGGGAGATCGGGCAGGCGGCGTAACGCGGACTGGTGGTCTCGGGACCCTGAGCGTGGATCGGCACCAGGCGTATTTCGAAGACCAGCTGCACCGGTCCGTACCCGAGTTCTGGCGCCGGATGGGCGATCGTCCGGGCTGCGCCGGCAAGCGCGTGCTCGACCTCGGCTGCGGCCATGGCGCGATGTCGCTGGAGCTGGCCGGAGATGGCGCACAGGTCCTCGGCCTCGACCTGAACGCCGAGCTGATCGACTGGGCTCGAGCGCACGTGGAGCCCCGCCGCGTGGCCGGAAGCCTGCGGTTCCGCTGCGAGGACGTGCGGGCCGTCGATGACCGCGAGTTCGATGTGATCGTCTCCAAGGACTCGTTCGAGCACATCCAAGAGCTCGGGAGCGTGCTGGAGGCGCTGCGCGACCGTTTGGCGCCCGGAGGCAGGATCTGGACCGGCTTCTCTCCGCTGTTCTACAGCCCTCGAGGCGATCACGGCGAGATGGGCATGCCGGTGCCTTGGGCGCACGCGCCCTCGCGCCGGTTCGTCCTTGCCGCTGCCGCCCGCCGCCGGGGCGCCCCGATCGGCAACCTCGCCGATCTGGGATTGAACGGAATGACGCCGGCGGAGTTTCGCCGGTTGGTCGCGGAGGCCGGCCTGCGTTTCGAGTCGCTGCGCTACAACCCGGGGGACAAGCGCCTGATGCCGATGCTCAGGCGAGCGCGCCGAATTCCCGGGCTGGAGCGATTCGCCACCGTCGGCATCTACACGGTTCTGGTCCCGCGCTGAACAGCGGCGCGCCGTGGCTCAGCCTGCGCTGACCGAGCGAGTGATGCGCCGTGTACGGCCGTAGGAGTCGCGCAGAGTCAACACCACCCGGTAGGAGCTTCGGGGGCCGACGGCGAGGCTCCAGCTCACGGTAACCGTCCGCTGTCCGAGGCGAGTGAGGTAGATCGTCCGGCGCGGCCTCCGCGATGAGCCGAGCGTGGCGACGATCGTGAGCGGTTCGGACACGCGAAGCCTCGCGCTGAACTTCGTGCGTCCTCCGCCGGAGGTGGCCTTCAGCGACAGCAGCCTCGCATCCGAAGTCGTCAACGACAGCGGCGCTGCCGTGTGGGCGGACAGGAATGCCCACACCGTGAGCGAAGCGCGATAGCTCGGCGGCGCGCCGTTGGCATACGGCGGCCATCCGTGTTGAGCCCCCTGGACGAGGACCAGCGACACCGCGCTGCCATCGATGCACGCGCTCCAGCTCTGCTGGGCTACGACCGGGAGAAGGGCGGTCGCGGTCATCGGTGTGGCCGTACACCCGTCGAGCGCTCGCCAGCGTGCGGTCGTTTGGAATGGCGAGGGCAGGCGCCCGGGAATGCCGGTATATCGGGTCCCGTCCGCAGTGCCGACCATCAGCAGCTCGGATACTGGCTTGACAGGCGAACAGGACGTGTACAGACGCCCGTTCATCGCACCGGAGACGATCGCGATCGCGGCTACCGTGCCGCTCAGCCGGCAGCCGGTCAGCCATGTCGCGTAGCCGCCGGCGGAGTAGCCGGCTACGTACACCCTGCTGGCGTCGATGTTTTGCGAGGCAATGATCTGAGGGATCAATGACTTCAGGTATGTGAAGTCCTGCGGCGGGCCCCACGGGTGGGCGTCGTCACATGAACCGGGATACAGGACGACGAAGCCGTAGTGGTTCGCGAGCTCCTCGAAATGAGAAATGCCCTGCATCGACTGGGGGCTGCCGAAGGCCCCGTGCAGCCCGATCACGAGCGGCACCTTCTGTCCCGTGCTCAGCGAGCTCGGCCGGTACACGATCGGCGGAAGGCGCGCAGCGAGTTGGGCCGCGGTGCAGTTGCGTGAATGCACCTCGGTCGGCCCGCCGTAGACGAACGGGGTGCCCGGCGACTGTGCCGAGCCAGTGTCCCCGGTGGCCCGTCCGGTGCCGGCGGACTCGGTGGCCGCGTTGCCGCAGCCGACGATGCCGCAGAGCGCGACGGACGCAAGCAGGCCCCACACCAGGCCACCGCCGCGTAGTGGGACACCTCGCTTCCGCGACATCCCAGGCGTCATCCGCCCGTCGACCCGTTTTCGCGGCGAGCTCTCTCGAGGTGCGGACGCAAGGTGCGCGCCAGGCGGTGAACGTGCGGCTGCTTCAGATGAGATTGGTGGGCGCCGGGTACGGTACCCAGCGCGAGCTGCTCAATCTGGCTTGCCCAGCCCCAGGACTCGTCGACGACATCGCCCTGGTACGCGGAGGTCGAGGCCTCCGGGCGGATCAAGAGCGCGCGACCGTGGTATGGACGAACCTGGTAACGGCGCATGGCCTTGCCATAGATCCGCCGGCGCGTGCGCTCCAGCCGTCTGCTCTCGCTGACCCACTCGTCGCCCAGCAGCCGTCGCTGGAGGCTTCGGGGCAGGGAGTCGGAGCGGTACAGCGCCCGGCGCCGAAGGCGTGTCGCGAGACGGTCCGGGCGCCGGTGCATGATCGAGCGCAGGGTGCTGTCGAGCATCACCAGCAGGCTAATCTCCTCACCGGCGGCCGCCAACTGCTGCGCCAACTCGTACGCGAGGACGCCGCCGAAGCAGAACCCCAGCAGCATGTAGGGCCCGTGGGGCTGTAGCTCGCGCAGAGTCTCGCAGTACCACGCCGCCATCTGCGGAACGGACAGCATTCTGTCCCGGCGGCGGGCTGAGAAGATCTCTTGCTCGACCGGCAGGAACAGTCCGTACACCGAGTAATCGGGTGCCAATTCTTCGGCGAGCTGCTGGTAGAGGTGCACGCCGCAGAGGCAGATCAGCTTCGGGCCGGTGGCCCCCGACAGCTGGAGGATCGTCGGCTCGGTGGAATCGCCACCCCCCGCGTGCAGCTCCGCCGCGAGCGCGCGGATCGTCGGCTCGCGGAACACCATCGGCAGCGTGCACGTCCGGCCGAGCTCGTCCTCGATCGCATGAGCGAGCTGGACCGCAAGCAGCGAGTGGCCGCCGAGCTCGAAGAAGTCCTCGTCGATGCCGACCTGGTCTACCCCGAGCAGTCGCTTCCAGATCGGCACAAGCGAACGCTCGAGCTCGTTGCGCGGGGCCACGCGCTCGCCGGTTCTCACATGTCCGTTCGGCGATGGCAGCGCTCGGCGGTCCACCTTGCCGCTTGGCGTGAGCGCGATCTCGTCGACTACGACCACCTGCTGCGGGACCAGGTAGTCGGGGGCGATTCGGCGCGCGTGGGCGATCAGCTCGCCTTGCTCGACGCTCTCGCCCTGGCGGGGGACCACGTACCCGACCAGCCGCGCGATGTCGCCTTCGGTGCGAAGCGTCGCCACTGCCTCGGCGACATGAGGGTGGTTCGCAAGGATCGCCTCGACTTCGCCCAGCTCGATGCGGAATCCACGGAACTTGATCTGATCGTCGACCCGGCCGAGGAACGCGATGTCTCCGTCTGGGAGATGACGAGCGAGATCCCCCGTGCGGTACATCCGGGCGTCCGCCACGCCCGCGAAGGGATCCTCGACGAAGCGCTCGGCGGTCAGCCCCGGACGGTCCAGGTATCCGCGCGCGACGCTCGCTCCACCGGCATACAGCTCACCCGGGACGCCGACCGGCACTGGCTGGCGATGCCGGTCCAGCACGTACATCCTGGCCCCGGCGATCGGCCGTCCGATCGGAGGCAGCGCCGACCATCCGTCGGGCGGCCCCGTCAGCTCGAGCGAGGTCACGACGTGGGTCTCGCTCGGCCCGTATTGGTTCACCAGCATGCAGTCGGGGTGCCGCGCGAAGAACCGGCGAACGGGGACTGTCGCCTTCAGCTGCTCGCCGGCCGTGATCACCTCTCGCAGCGCCGGCAACGACGCGTCCGTCCGCTGAGCGGCCTCGCACAGGCCCTGGAGCGCGACGAACGGGACGAAAACCCGTTCGATCTCGAGCTCGCTGAGCTCGCGCAGCAGCGCCTGCGGGTCGCGCCGCGTCTGCTCATCTACGAGCACGAGCGTCCCGCCGGAGCACCAGGTGCTGAACAGCTCCTGGAACGCGACGTCGAAGCTGAGCGAGGCGAACTGGAGCGTACGCGCTGCGACCGGCTGCCGCAGGCGGTCGAGCTGCCAGGCGATCAGGTTGGCGAGCGGGCCGTGGTGCATCGCCACGCCCTTCGGCTGGCCGGTCGACCCCGAGGTATAGATCACGTAGGCGAGGTGCTCCAGCGTCGCGGCGGGTCCGCTCAAGGCGTCCGCAGGGGCTTCGAAAGCGTCTGAATCGTCGAGGCACACGGTCATCGCGCCGTGCTCGGGCAGGTCCTCCAGCAGATGGCGCTGGGTGAGCAGGACGGGGGCGTCGCTGTCGGCGAGCATGAACGCGACACGGTCGGGCGGGTAGCCCGGGTCGATCGGAGCGTACGCGCCCCCAGCCTTGAGGACGGCGAGCACCGCGACCGCCATCTCGAGCGAGCGCTCGGCGGCGATCGCGACGACCACGTCGGGACCGACGCCCAATCCCCGCAGCCGCGCTGCAAGGGCTTCAGAGCGCTCGTCGAGCTCCAGGTAGCTCAGCTCTCGACCGCCCATCGCGAGCGCGGTCGCCTGCGGGGTGCTGCGCGCCTGCGCGGCCACCAGCTCGTGAACGGGGCGCTCCGCCGCCGATGGAGCCGGCGCTCCGGCGGCCCAGCGTCCGAGGACCAGCTCGCGCTCGTCCGCGGAGAGCATCGGCAGGCGGCTGACCGGGCGGTCGGGGTCGGCGAGCGCTGCCTCGAGCAACATCCCGTAGTGGGCGAGCATCCGCTCGATCGTGTCCGCCTCGAACAGGTCCGTGCAGTACTCGATCGCGATTCGCAGGCCATCGCGGACCTCGCCGGCGAACAGCGTCAGGTCGAACTTCGAGGTGTCTCGGTCGGCCTGGATTCGCTCCTGCTCGATGCCCGCCAGGCCGAGCGACTGCTCGATCCCGCCCTGCATCACGAACATGACTTGAGCGAGCGGGGGATGGCTCCGACTCCGGTGAGGTCGGAGCTCCTGGACGAGCTTCTCGAACGGAACGTCCTGGTTGGAGAAGCCCTCGAGCACGGTCTCGCGCACCCGGCGCAGCAGCTGTGAGAACGTCGGATCGTCGTCGACCTGTACGCGGAGGACGAGCGTGTTGACGAGCAGGCCGATCAGCGGCTCGAGCTCAACCCGGTCTCGTCCCGCGATGGGCGTCGCCACGACCACGTCGTCCTGGCGGCTGTAGCGAGAGAGCATCGCTGCGAACGCAGCGAGCAGGGTCATGAACATCGTCGTGCGCTCGCGCTCGCAGGTGGCGCGGAGGCGCTCCAGGAGCTCGCGCGGTAGCACCTTGCGCAGCGTCCGGCCGCTGAAGCTCTGCTCTGCGGGGCGCGGCTTGTCGGTGGGAAGCTCGAGCAGGGTGGGGACGCCGGCGAGTTTCTCCCGCCAGTAGTCGACATGGGCGTCGAGGCCGCCGGTGGCCATCCACTCGCGCTGCCAGGCGGCGTAGTCGGCGTACTGGATCGGCAGCTCCGCGAGCTGGGCCGGCTCGCCGGAGACGAATCCGCGGTACAGCTCGGCGAGCTCGCGGCCGAGCACCCCCATCGACCAGGCGTCGCTGACGATGTGGTGAAGGGTCAGCGACAGCACGTGATCGTCGGGTGCGATCTCGATCAGCGCCGCGCGCAGCGGGAGCTCGTAGGACAGATCGAAGGTGCCACGAACATGCTCGGAGACCAGCTCCATCGCGCGCTCAGCCGCGTCCGGGTGCCGGCTGACGTCGAAGCGATCGAGCTCGACCGGCTCCGCGGGGAGGATCACCTGATGCGGCACGCCGTCGACGAGCTGAAACACGGTCCGCAGGGACTCGTGACGCTCGACAACCGCGCTCAGCGCGCGTTCGAGCGCGCCGATGTCGAGCTGACCGCGAAGCCGTGAGGCGGACGGCACGTTGTAGACGGCGCCGCCCTCGAGCCGCTGGAGGAACCACATCCGCTGCTGGGCGAACGACGCGGGGAGGACGAGCGGCTCGGTGGTTTGATGGGTGGTCTCGAGCTGCGTCATCTCGGCTCTCCGGAAACCGGACGCCTCATCCGGACCAGCGCCGGCGCAGCCGGCACCGTCGCCTCGCTCTCCCGAGCCGAGTCGACCGCAGCGGCCAGCTCCATCACGGTGGGAGCGTCGAAGATCGCGCGCAGGCTGAGCGCGATCTTCGAC
>CATPBV010000088.1 GCA_955652345.1 uncultured Solirubrobacteraceae bacterium
CGCCGACGAGGAGATCCGGCTCACCCATGATTTCTCCGAGCACGAGCGCGAGATCCTGGTCGCCGGCGGCCTGCTGTCGTATCTACGAGAGCGCGAGGGCTCAGCGACGCGCCACTAGCAGAGCCTGCATGGCCCGTCCGACGCGCCCGCGCGCATCGAACAGCTCGCTCTCGGCGACCGCGCTCGCGCCGGCAACCACGCGCGTGCGCGCGCGCAGGCAGATCCACTCGCCGGCCGGCTCGCGCTCGACGTACAGCGTCAGATCGGGGTTGATGAACAGATATTCGTCCCACGACAGGTTCGCGCTGATGCCATTGCCGAAGTCCGCCGCCGCCGCGACGCGCTGGAGCGGCGAGGGCTCCTCACCGGCCACGATCGGGGCTCGCAGGCGCAGCCAGGCGGTGCAAGGTCCGGCGCCGAACGACCCGCTGACGAACCTGATCTCGACGGCGTCGGGATAGAACATCGGCCGGTACGGGGCATGGAAGTCGCTTGGGCGCCCAAGCTCGGGCCCGTCCGGCGGCTCCTCGGGGTCCTCGTCACCGCCTTGCACCTCGGCGGGCTTCACCTGCAGGGCACGCGCCCGGGCGACCTCCACGCCCCCGGCGGCGAGGGTCGCCTCGAGCAGTCTCACCCGTCTGCCCGGCCTCACGACCTCCGCGTGGACCTCGAGCTCCCCGATCGGCACCGGGCGCAGGAACTCGTAGGTCACCCGCGTGAGCGCCAGGTGTGGGCTGCCGTCGGCAAGCTCGAGCTCTCGCATCAGCAGCGCCGCCGGGGCACCGCCGTGCTGGGCATCGGGGTCCCATGGTCCGCGAGCGAGCTCGGTTGCGCGAAACCGCCGCCCAGCCCGCATGAACACCGCATCGGCCACGGCGGGACACCGTACCGCCCGGCTACACTCAGGCGCGATGAGCGAAGACTTCACGACGCCCCGCGACGAAGCCACGTTCACAGTCAAGGCGGGTCTCGCCGAGATGCTGAAGGGCGGCGTGATCATGGATGTGGTTACGTCCGAGCAGGCCAAGATCGCCGAGGATGCGGGCGCCGCAGCGGTGATGGCGCTCGAGCGCGTGCCAGCCGATATCCGACGCGATGGCGGCGTCGCGCGGATGTCAGACCCGGCGATGATCCAGGGCATCCAGGAGGCAGTGACGATCCCAGTCATGGCGAAGGCCCGAATCGGACATTTCGCAGAGGCGCAGGTGCTCGAGGCGCTGGAGGTCGACTACGTCGACGAGTCGGAGGTGCTGACCCCGGCCGACGAGGTCAACCACATCGATAAGTGGGCTTTCAAGGTCCCGTTTGTGTGCGGGGCCACCAATCTTGGCGAGGCGCTGCGCCGGATCGGCGAAGGCGCCGCGATGATCCGTTCCAAGGGCGAGGCGGGGACCGGCGACATCGTTCAGGCGGTCCGCCACCTGCGGGTCATCCGCGGCGAGATCCGGAGGCTGACCGCGCTCGATGACGACGAGCTCGCCGCCGCCGCGAAGGACCATCAGGCGCCACTCGAACTGGTCCGGCGCGTGGCCGCCGACGGAAGGCTTCCGGTCGTGCTGTTCTGCGCGGGCGGGATCGCGACCCCCGCGGACGCCTCGCTGGTGATGCAGCTCGGCGCCGAGGGAGTGTTCGTCGGCTCCGGGATCTTCAAGTCCGAGGACCCGGAGCGCCGTGCCCGCGCAATCGTCGAGGCGACGACCCACTACCAGGATCCTGCCCGCGTCGCCGCTGCGTCCACGGGACTCGGCCAGGCGATGCTCAGCCTCGAGACCTCCAAGCTCGAAAGCGAGCAGCTGCTGGCGCATCGCGGCTGGTGAGCGCGCTGCCAGCAGCGGCTACGCCGGCGTACTCGTCGTCGGACTCATCGGACGGCCTGACCAAGACGGTCGGGGTCCTCGCCCTTCAAGGCGACTTCGAGGCTCACGCCAAGATGCTTCGCAAGATCGGCGCACAAGCGCGCGAAGTCCGGGTGCCAGCTGACCTTGGCGGGCTCGACGCGTTGGTCATTCCCGGGGGCGAGTCGACGGTGATGACGCTCGGAATCGAGCGCGAGGGACTCGCCGAGCCCCTGCGCCTGCTGGCGGCATCAGGTACACCCATTCTCGGCACGTGCGCCGGGATGATCATGCTCGACCGCGACCATCTCGGCGTACTCGACATCACGACGTCTCGGAACGCGTTCGGGCGACAGCTGCGCTCGTTCGAGGCTGACGTAGAGCTGGAGGGGCTCCACGGCGGGCCGGTTCACGCGGTATTCATCCGCGCGCCATGGGTGGTCGAGCACGGACCGCGGGTGGAGGTTCTCGGATGCGTCGACGAGCACCCCGTGGCGATCCGGCAGGACCGGATCCTGGCGGTCGCCTTTCACCCCGAGCTGGCCGGCGACACGCGCCTGCACGAGCTCCTGCTCTCGATCAATGGGGACCGCGACTAGCGCCGCGCCGCCGGCTCGCGGCTGCGAGCGCTGTAGTCGAGGAGCTCGCGCTCGAACAACTCCCAGTCGAATGGTTGATGGCCGCCCGGATCAGGAGGAAGATCGGCGGGTTCCGTCGCCGGAGCGTGCAGCTCCTCGCCGCCGTCACCGATGCGCGAGAGCCATGCCCCGAGCGACGAGGCCCCGATCCCGACGCCGTAGAGGACCGCTGCGGCCCTCAGGTGGCCCGTGATCCAGGCAACCGTGCCGAGCGCATAGAGCGCAAGCGAAGCCAGCACCAGGCGCCGCGAGTCGGGGCTTCGGCGCTCGCGCCGAGGTGCCTTCGCGAGCACGCTCGCGACGATCAGCGCCGCCAGTCCGGCGGCGACCACGAGCTTCCAGCCACTCGAGTGCACGATCATGGGACTACCCCGATGATCGGCAGCTACGCCTCGGGCCTAAATAGCTAGACCACCAAGCCGTGACGCATCGTGTTCTCGCTCACGGCGCGGGGCTCGACGAACTGGCGCAGATAATCCGGACCTCCCGCCTTGCTGCCGGTTCCCGACAGGCGGTTTCCACCGAACGGCTGGCGCCCGACCATCGCGCCGGTGATGCCCCGATTGACGTACAGGTTGCCCACCGGGGTCCGGCGGCGGACATACCGGACGGTGGCCGGGTCGCGGGCGAAAAGGCCGCCGGTGAGGGCGAATCGCAGGCCGTCGACGACATCGCAGGCGTGTTCGACGTCGCGGACCCGGTCGATCGCCAGCAGCGGCCCGAAGATCTCCTCCGCCAGCACGGGAGAATCCGGCGGCAGATCCGTGGCGACGGTCGGCGGGCAGAACCATCCGCGGTCCGGCACGGGTTCCACGCGGACGGCGATCCGTCCCTGACTCGCCGCCAGCTCCGCATACCGGGCCACTCGCTCCTGCGCCGAGGACTCGATCACGGGTGGCACCTCGGTCTCGAGCTCCTGTGCGTGGCCGACCACGAGCACCCGCACCGCGCCGGCGACGCGCTCGATCAGCTGGTCGGCGATCGCCTCGTGCACGAGCACCCGCGCCGCCGCCGAGCACTTCTGACCGGCGTAGGCGAACGCCGAGGACACGATCCCCGGGACCGCTTCGTCGAGGTCCGCGTCGGCGTCGACGATCACGCAATTCTTGCCTCCGAGCTCGGCTACGACCCGCTTGATCTCGCGCTGGCCGTCGGCCGGTTCGGCCGCGGCGCGGACGATCTCGAGGCCGACCGGCAACGAGCCCGTGAACACGATCGTCGCGACGTCCGGGTGGCGGACGAGCGCCGCCCCGGCGTCGCCCTCGCCGGGCAGCAACGCGAGCGCGTCCGCGGGCACGCCTCCGGCGCGCAGGGCCTGCACCAACGGCAGCGCGCACCCAGGCGACTGCTCGGCGGGTTTCAGCACCACGGTGTTCCCCGTCGCCAGCGCCCCGGCGGTCATCCCGCATGCAATCGCCAGCGGGAAGTTCCAGGGGGAAATCACCGCAGCGACTCCACGCGGAAAGTAGTCCAGCTCGTTGCGCTCGCCTGGCACCTGGAGCAGGGCGGCGCCGCGATCGAGCTCAATCGCGCCGCGGGCGTAGTACTCGAGAAAGTCGATCGCCTCGCACACGTCAGAATCGGCCTCGCGCCACGGCTTTGCGCACTCCCTGACCTCGAGCGCAGCCAGCTCGAGTCGCCGCTCGCGAAGCCACTGGGCGGCGGCGAGCAGCGCGGCGGCGCGCTCCTTCGCCGGGCGCATGCCCCAGTCGCCGCGCGCCCGGCGCGCCGTAGCGACCGCCTCAGCGACGTCGGACTCGCTTGCTCGGGGACAACGCGCGATGACCCGATCCGGGTCGCCGGGATCGGTGCTGAGGAGCTCCTCGCCGGAGCGGGAGTCGCCTCCGATCATGACCGGGACGCTCAGCGGCAGCTGCTGATCGAGCCGGGCGAGGGCGTCGGAGAGCTGCGCCCGGACCGCAGCGCGGCGCAGCTCGAGCACCGGCTCGTTGGCGAATGGGGGCAGCTCGGCCACCGTGGCTGGACCTCACCCACCTCCGGAGAGGGCGCTACGGCGCCGCAAGCAGCACCTCGAGCGGCGTTCCCCTGGCCTGCTCTGACAGGAACGACTCGTTGCTCGTGTTCTCGAGCAGCCGGCGAACGAGGTACGCCATCCCCGCCACGAGGTCGCCGACCGGACAATACGTGCGCACGCGCATGCCCAGCGACGCGAGCGCGTCCTGGAGCTCGTCGCCGAGGCCGCGGAGGACTTGCAGCTCGAGGTCGCGGTCCTCGCCGCCCAGCATCCTGCTCGCGGCGATCGCGTTCGCGACCGAGCGCAGGTTGTGCGAAGCGATCGCCACCCGGACCGCCGGCCGCGACTGGAGCAGCCGCACGGTGAGCTCCTCGAAGTTGCGGTCGCACTCGGCCTTGACCTCGAACACAGGCGTCGGCCACCCGTGCTGGCGCGCCTGAACCAGCTCATGGTCCCAGTATGCGCCCTTCACGAGGCGTACCTGAAGTGGCGATGAGCGCGGCGAAGTGCGCGCCCACTCGAGGATCCGCGCAGCTTGGTCGGGAGAGTCGCGCAGATACGCCTGGAGCACGAGCCCTGCGGACGGCCCCTCCAGGAACTCGGGCTCGATCAGCAGCTCGAGCACCAGCTCGAGCACCGCCTCGCGCGAGTCCAAGGACTCCATGTCGATGTGTACGTGCGCGCCCAGCTCGCGGGCGTGCCGCAGAAGCGGGCGGAGCCGTCCGGCCGCGTCGCGGCGTCCTCTCTCCGGAGCGTCGGCCCGCAGCAGCGGCGTCAGCGCCGAGATCTTGACGGAGACGTTGGCGCGCGGGATCGGGCCGGAGCTGTCCGCCTCGAGCGTCGGCCGGCTCGCCCACCGGGGCGATGCGGTCGCGATCTGCTCGAGCGCCTCGTCGCAGCGGTTGGCGTAGTGGTCGGCCTCGGGCTCGGTGACGGTGGCCTCTCCGAGGAGGTCGACCGAGCTCGCCACTCCTCGGTCCCACAGCGCGCGGAGCCCTGCGAGCGCCTCGGCGGGGCTCTCGGCGACGATGAAGCGATGCGCCATGTGCTTGACCCCGGCAGCTGCGGCCGCTCCCAGCGCGGTTCGCCCGGCCCTGGTGTGTGCGATCCGCATCGCCGCGGCGATTGGCGGCGGAGCTTCTGGGACTTCCTCGAGGAGATCCCGAAGATGGCGCGCGAGATCATCGAGCGACCTGCACGCTGGGGTGACATCGACGAACCGGAACAGCGCGGCTTTCAGCTGTTGGTCCGAAGAAGCGAAGTCCATCGCTCGCGCGTCGAGCGCTCGCATCGGGTGACGGGCGCTCGACGGAAACGCCGCGGCAAGCTCGCCGCCGATCTCACGGATGTGGCGCTCCAGCTCGTCGCGATCGATGCTCGCCGGATCGACGCTCACCCCGGTCATGACGCCGGGACCGGCGCCTGCGGGGTGGCACGCTCGATCGTCTCCCAGCTCATCCCCTCGGCTCGCTCACGTTCGTCGGCGGCGCCTCCACCCCGCAGGCCGAACAGGCGCTTGGCGTAGAGGAGGTACACGACCACCGCCAGGTTGATGATGAACCCGGTCACCTTCAGCACGCTGCCCTTGTGGACGATCTCGTACACCTCGAGGGGGAGCAGCGCGGCGGTCGCGATGAACGTCAGGTACTCCGCCCATCGCGCCATCAGCCACAATCCCACCGCCTCGACTCCCTCGAGCGCCGCGAATGCGATCAGCGCGATCCCGACCTCCGTCAGCCTGCCGGAGCGCAGTGTGAACAGCCGATCGAGCTCGTGCAGGATCCCGACGTGACCGGAGTGCTGAACGGGTCCCCCCGCGACGCCCTGCTGCAGCGCCGTGAGCACCTTGTAGTAGTCGCCCCGCAGCGCAGTTTCGTTGGAAGCGATCAGAAGCACCGCGACCCCCAGCAGGCAGAGGATCACGAAGTGAAACGCGCGGTCCAGGGCGATCAGGCGCAGCACGATCTTGTCGCGTAGCGCCTTCCCACGTAGCGGCCGCGCGATCTCGTCGCGGCCCGGCGGGAACCGCCGAGATGGGGTCTCCGGTGCCGGCAGCGCCACCCAGCTGTCGCAGCGCAGACACCTGTGCCAGCGGAACGCTCCCGCTACGCGTGCGAACAGCGAGTGCTCGGCTCGCACCTCGGCGGCGTCTGTGCCGATCAGGTGGTGGCCCCGTTTCCCGCAGACGACGAGCTCCCAGTCGATCTTCCTGCGCGGGCGGCGATGGATGTGCGTGCCGGGCGCTGGAAGATGCATCGGCGCAACCGTAACCGCTTCGCGATCAGCCATTGAGGATGTCTGCCCAGATCGTCGCACGCCGGGCGGTCCCGCCATCGGGTTGGAGCTCAGCGGTCGGGCGTCGCCGTGGTCCAGGCGGGGCCCTCGCGCAGGATGCTTGTGATCTCGCGGGCCGCGACCGGGCGGGAGAAGTGAAAGCCCTGAGCGAGCTGGCATCCGAGGCGGACCAGTTCGTCAACCTGGAGCTGGGTCTCGACCCCCTCGGCGATGACATTCAGCGACAGCGCCCGCGACATCGCGATGATCGCCTCGGTGATGGCGGTGTCGCGACGCTCGGTCCCGAGCCCGTCGACGAACGAGCGGTCGATCTTCAGAGCGTCGAGCGGAAGGTGGGTCAGGTAGCCAAGGGACGAGTACGCCGTGCCGAAGTCGTCGAGCGCCAGCCCCACCCCGATTGCCTTCAGCGCCCTCAGCACTTCCGTGAGGGTCTCGACGTCTCGCAGCATCACGGTCTCGGTGATCTCCAGGCTCAGGCAGGCCGGGTCGAGCCCGGTTGCCCTCAGCACGGTGGCCACCATGTCTGGCAGGTCCCGCTTGCCGACCTGCACCGCGGACAGGTTCACCGAGATTCCGATCGGAGCGCTATCCGGCCGCAGGCTGCACCACCGCGCCGCCTGCCGGCAGGCCCGGTCGAGCACCCAGCGCCCGATCTGCTCGATCATCCCGTTCTCCTCCGCGACGGGTATGAACTCGGAGGGTGCGACCACGCCGCGGTCGGGGTGATCCCAGCGGACCAGCGCCTCGACGCTCACGATCGAGTGGTCGCGCAGCGATACGACGGGCTGGTAGTCGAGCCGCAGCTCGCCGCGTTCGAGCGCTCTCCGGAGATCGTTCTCGACCCGCAGTCTCGCTATCGCCCGGCCCCGCATCACCTCGTCGAACAGCTCGTAGCGAGCGCGCCCGCGTTCCTTCGCGCGGTACATCGCCGCGTCTGCGTCGCGGATCAGCTCCTGAGCGATCTCGCCGCCGCGCGCGATCGCAATCCCGACGCTCGCGGTCACGAAGTGCTCGTTGCCCGCGAGCACGAACGGCCGCGTGAACGTCGCGGCGATGCGCTCGGCCATTTCGACCGCGTCCTGCTCGCCGGCGATGTCCTCGAGCAGGATCCCGAACTCATCGCCTCCGAACCTCGCCACGGTGTCGGTCGTGCGTACCGCCTGGCGCAGCCTTGGCGCGGTTGCGGTCAGCAGCTCGTCCCCGACATGGTGCCCGAGGCTGTCGTTGACGAGCTTGAAGTGATCGAGGTCGAGGAACAGGATCGCCGCCATTGATCCGCGGCGGCCAACGCGCGCCAGCGCGTGCTCGAGACGGTCGAGGAACAGCACGCGGTTCGGCAGGCCGCTCAGGGGGTCGTGCAGGGCACGATGGCGAATGCCGTCCTCGATAGCGTGGCGCTCGAGCGCGTCCGCAAGGACGTTGGCGAGCGACTGCAGGTAGTCGATGTCGCCGGGGCCATAGATGCGCGTACTCTGCGACTGCACGGAGAGGACCCCGAAGGGCTCGCTTCTACCTTCGATCATGACGGTGAGGCCGCTGCGGATTC
>CATPBV010000089.1 GCA_955652345.1 uncultured Solirubrobacteraceae bacterium
AGTTACTTCAGCGTGGCGCTCCAGTCGCCTGGCAACCCGTCGCAGTTGGACGTGAAGTCGAGGTCGATGTGTCCACCTGCGTGCTGGCGGTCGGTGAAGCTCCCGTAGCCCCTGAAGATCGAGACCCGCCGGCCGAAGTCCACGTTGTACTTCCAGATGCCGAAGTGTCCCTTCTTGACGAAGATCCCGACCTTGTAGCCGCAGTACTTGAAGGTCCCGTGGTAGACGCCGGGCTTGACGGGCTTCGAGTCGATGGTGATTCGCACCGGGGAGTGCTTGAAGGTGCCCCCCACGTACGTCCCGCCCAACTTCGGCATCGCAGCGAGTGCGATCGCGACGGATCCGCAGAGGACGGCGGAGGTGAGGAGCAGGAGGCGGACGAGTTTCTTCATGAGCCGGGCATTCCTTCCATCGATTGGGTTCAGGCACGGTTATCGGCCGTGCCCGCCACTGCTTTAGCCCAACGGGGCGAAGCGGCGAGCGCTACGGCTGGAGCAGGTCGTTCGATCCGCTCGGGCGTAGCGGCCCGATGTGGAGGGTCGCCGGCTGGACGGCTGTCGTACTGGTCAGCGAGTAGTCGCCGGGAGTGCTCAGCTCGACCTTCATCTGTGCCGTCCCCTGCGGGCTGATCGACCCGGTGGAGGCGACTGCCTGGGCAGCCGGCGTCCCCGCGGGGAGGAGCGTCAACGTCTGTGCCCTCGAGGCCTGGTTGGTGATGATGAACACGACTTGCCCGGCCCCGACCGTGTCGGGTGACAGCGACACCCGCGCATCGTTGATGTAGACGGTCAGGTTGATCGGGAGCGGGGGTGAGGTCTCCTTGACCCCCCCGCCGCCACCGCCGCAGCCCGCGGCAGCGAGCGCGACAGCCACCCACATCCCCGAAGTCGTGCGCATCCGGCGGCAGTTTGGCTTAGCTCAGGCTGAGGTGCGATTCAGCGACTCGCGGCGGCGCTCGATCCGGCGAAGCTCGGTCTGGAGCTCCCCCCAGGACTCCTGCTCGGCCAGGTCGTACTCGTCGCCAGTCAGCCCGCTCAGCTTCTCGCGGTAGGCGTGCCAGGCGCGCCGTGTTCCCGCGTCGAGCTCGCGAAGCCTTTCGGCATCACGGGCGATAGTGGTCACGTCACGACTCCTTCCCTAGCTTTCTTGAATCCTACCCGCAGCTACGGTCGGCACAATCGCGCGTCACGGCGCAAGGGCATGTGCATGCCGTCCGGGCGAGGGCGTATCACAGGACGCTTGCAGCTGCTCGACCAGCCGATCGCGAGCGCCGAGCTCCTCGTCGTCGATACCGAGACCAACGGCCTCGGCGGCGACGACTGCGAGCTGACCGAGATCGGGACGGTGCTCGTCGGGGGCGGCGAGCTGCACGATCGGTGGTCCTCCCTGGTTCGCCCGAACATGCCGCTGCGGCGGGGCATCCAGCGTTTCACCGGGATCACGCAGGCGATGGTCGATGATGCGCCGTCGCTCGAGGAGGTGCTGCCCGGCCTCGAGGCGCGGATGCTGGGCCGGGTCCTCGTCGCGCACAACGCGCCTTTCGACCGCAGGGTTCTGTGCCAGGCGTTCGAGCGCGTCGGGCTGGCATGGCCGGACCCGCCGATCCTTTGCACCGCCGCGCTGGCACGGGCGCTGCTGCCGCTCCAGCGCGAGCGCGGGTTGGCCCCACTCGCAGACTCGGTAGGCGTCGATGTCCGCGCCGTCCATCGTGCGCTCGTCGACGCCGAGACGTGCGCGCGGGTCCTGTGCGCGCTGTTCGGACGCCTGTGCGCCAACGCCGCGACCGTTGGGGATGCGGTCGCCCTGCTTGCCCCGAGGCGCCCCGCACGGAAGCCCGCGCTGCGCCTCCAGAGGGCGACTGCCCTGATCCCGAAGCTCGACTTCGCGGAGCTTCCGAAGGACCCCGGCGTCTACCTGTTCCGCGACGCGTCCGGCGCGACCCTTTACGTAGGCAAGTCGATCTCGATTCGCAGTCGCGCGCGGGCGCATTTCGCCCCGGCCGCGATCCTTGGTGGCGACAGCGGGGGATCTCAGGACTGGCGATCCCACGCGTCGATCGTCGACTACCGCCCGACGAACTCGGAGCTCGGCGCGCTGGTGCTCGAGAACCGGCTGATCAAGGAGCTGCACCCGCCGGGCAACATCCGCCTGGCGAAGCGCGACGACCGGCTCGTCTACATCCGCTGCCGGCTGGACATCCCGTATCCGATCATCGAGGTGGCGCCGGAGCCGGCCTCAGGGCACGCCGTCACGATCGGCCCGCTCCGGGGGCGCCGACTCGCGGTCGAGCTTGTCGAGCAGCTCGATTCGCTGTTCGGCTTACGGCACTGCGGGCGGCGCCTGCGCATGCGTGAGCACCCGTCCGCGTACGGGCAGATGGGGCGTTGCCTGTCTCCGTGCCTGGGGGACCTCGATCCGAACCTCTACCGCAGGCGGCTCGATGAGGCGCTGCGCGTGTTCGTGGAGGGCGGCGACGCCCGCGAGCTGCTGGTCGCGCACGTCGAGGCGCAGATGCGCGAGGCTGCCGCGGCGCAGCGCTACGAGCGTGCGAGCTGGCTGCGCCGGCGTGCTCGCAGGCTGAGTGTGATCCTCGGGCGACTCGACGGGGTGCTCGAGGCGACCCACGTTCGCCCCAGGCTGGTGCTTGCGGCGCATCCAACGAAGCCGTGCTTCGACGCGTTCTGGATCGTCGATGGCAGGCTGGCCGATTGGGGCGCGGTCAGCGATGAGCCGGATGAGCTCGAGGCGCGGACCGACGCGGCGCTCCGACGAGCCTCGCGAAGGCCGGAGCTGGCCGCCCACGTGCCACCCGGGGAGGTCGACGAGGTCCGCATCCTCGCGACATGGCTCGCCTCGCATCCCGGGATGCCACAGCTGGCGCTCGACCACCGGCCCGGTCTCGAGGAGCTGAGAAGCTTCTTCGTGAGCGCCGCTGAGGAGCCGGAGCCGTCAGCCGGCGGCGAACGGCAGCTCCACGACCTCGGCCGGCTGGCCGTCGCCGACCGCCAGGCCGGATCCCGGCGGAGCCTCGCGCCGGACCAGCGCCAGGCCGATGTGGCCTAGGCGGGGCGAGGTCACCGCGCTCGTCAGCCGGCCCACCAGGCGGCCCGCGACGTGCAGCTCCTCGCCGGCGGTCATCGGATCGTCGCTTCGCAGCCCCCGCAGGTGACGGTTTGGCTTGCCGCGGTAGTAGAGGCGCGCGACGGTCTCCTGCCCCACGTAGCAGCCCTTGGTGAACGACACGGCGCGTTCGTTCAGGCCGGCCTCCTGCGGGATCACGGTCTCGTCGAGATCGACACCGTAGCGAGGGCGCCCGTGCTCGATCCTCAGGATCTCGGCCGCGGGCTCCGAGACGCTCGCCGCGCCGAGCTCGGCGAGCGCCTCCGCGAGCGCTTCGGTGTCCGCGGCGTCACACAGCAGGTCGATTCCGACGTCGGTGCGGATCGCGCGGGCCTTCACCGTGGCGAGCTCGACGGGTTGGTGGGAATGCTCGACGCGACGCGGAGCGCTCTCCCCGAGCACGGCATCGGCGGTCGGGCCGATCAGTGACAGCAGGCCCCGCTCGAGCGTGCGCTTGTGGAGCTGCGCGTCGTAGCCGACGCTGAACAGGCGGATCATGTTGAACAGTGCTTGCAGCGCCGTCCGCTCGGTGTCGAGCAGCAGGTCGTCTCCCGCATCGAGCACGCGCAGGTCGCCGAGCATCTTGCCCTTCGGCGTGAGGAACGCCGCGTAGCAGCCTTGACCGGCGGCTAGCGCCTCGACGTCGTTTGTCACCTGGCCCTGGAGGAAGCTCTTGGCCTCGGCGCCGGACAGCGCGAGCTTGCCGCGGTCGGAGCGGTCGAGGAGGCCGCATCCCTCGGTGATCGCCAGGTACTCGGCGCTCAGCGAAGCGGTGGAGCTCATATGACCAAGGATATGAACGCTCACTACAGTTCTCGCATGGGCCTCGCCGTTACCTTCGATCAGATCGTCGAGTCGCTGCCCGACGACTGGACCGACCTCGAGCTCGACCTGCGGATCTTCGACGAGCGCCGCTACGTCGATTCGGCGCTCCTACTGGTGGCGTGCAATGCCCAGCCGTACTCGAAGCACGACTGGCACTGGCGGCTGTTGGTCGCCCATCGCTTCGGGCACGCCGCGGCGGTCCCGGCGGTTCACACCTCGATGAAACTGCTCGACGACGCAGGCATCAGCGGAGAGCTCGCCGTTCGCGAGGTGCGCACCGGACGGGTTGAGGTGACCCAGATGTGGGGGAGGCCCGAGTCGGTGCGCGAGGAGTTCCGAAAGCTCAGGGCGCAGTAATCGCGCGGGTCGTCGCCTATGTTCCGGACCTGCTGTTCGGGTCCAGCGTGCTCGGCGCCATCCAGGCAGCCGGGCACGAGGCAGTCCTCGTACCCGACCTCGAGCGCCTGCGGGAGGCCCTCCCGAGCGCCGATGCGCTGGTCGTCGATCTGACCGCCGACGCCGCAGTGCGCGCCCGGCAGGTGAGCGAGTGCCGTCCGCCGGGATTCCCGGCGCTGGCCTTCTATTCGCACGTGGAGGCCGACGTTCGCGCGCTCGCCGAGCGCACCGGGTTCGACCTCGTGGTGCCCCGCTCGCGGATGGCGCGCGAGGGGCCGCAGCTGGTGGAGCGGCTAATAGCCGCCGGGCGGTGAGGGGACCGAGGCGGCGAAGCTCGAGTCGAACATCTGCCCCACGTCAGGAGGGCGCGAGACGATATGAAAGCGTGCCTCCCAGCTCGCCCAGGCCTGGAGCGCACGCGGATCCAGCCTCCCGACCTTGCGGTCGCGACCGCTGAACGCCGGAAGCAGCGCACCGAGCTGTGCGGCAACGAGCTTGGGGTCGAGGCCGGCGACGAACGACTCGAGGTCCGCGGCACTCCGCTGCGGGTTCGAGAGCGTGAAGTCATAGCCGTAGACGAGCATCTTGACCACGGAGGCGGCGAGGTCTGGATCGTCTCGGACGAGCCTGCGCGTCGTGCAGACGACGAGCTCCGGGTACCGGGGCGCGCCGTAATCGTCGACCCTGAAGACGTGAAATCCGGGGCGCCGCAGCGACAGCGTTACGCCCTCGTCGTTCCAGAACGCGGTCGCAGCCGCGACCCGCCCGGCGAGCAGCACCGGCACCGCGTCGAAGCCGATCGTGACCGTCCGGACCGCTGACGGGTCGCCGCCGGCGCCCGCGACGACCGAGCGCAGCACCGCGGTGTCGCTCGGGACGCCGGTGATCCCGACGGTCTTGCCCGCGAGCTGCCGTGGCGATCCCACCGACCGCGCGGCGATCACCGACGCCAGCGGGCGCTGGACGATCGCCATGATCGCGACCAGGCGCGCGCCGCGCTCGCGGGCGATCGCGAGGTCGTGCAGGTCGAGGATCGCGAAGTCGACGCGCCGGCTCTCCAGCAGCCCGATCGAGTTGGTCGACGCTTGGGGGACGATCACATTGAGGTGCACGCCGACGATACGGTCGTAGTGGTGCGCAAGGGCCGAGTAGATCCCGGCATGGACCGCGTTGGGCGTGAAGTCGAGCACCAGGGTCGCGTTGCGGACGCGTGTAGCTCCGCTGCCCGAGCCGCACCCCGCGATCAGCAGGGCGACGAGCAGCGGCAGGAGTGATCGCCTCGCCGGGAGTGTCCGGGTGATACGCATCGGCGGCGCCAGGATACGGCTACGTAGAATTGCCCTAGCGCATGCGCCGACGCGTCACGTTCAGCCGTAACCTCACGCTGTCGCTGTCGCGGACCTGTCGGTGCTACTGCAAGTACTGCTCGTTCGCCACCCACAGAGAGCACCTCTACTCGCCGGACGAAGTCGAGGCGATCCTCGACCAGGCGGTTGCGCGCCATCGCGTCAAGGAGCTGCTCGTGCTGACCGGCGAGCGGCCGGAGGTGAACGAGGGAGTCGCGGCGCGGCTGGCGGAACACGGGTTCAGCGACTTCACCTCCTACGTGGTGTGGGTCTGCGAGCGCGCGCTCGAGCGCGGGTTGCTCCCGCATACCAACCTCGGCGTCCTGCCGCGGGGCGACCTCGAGCGCCTGCGGGAGGTCACGGCATCTCAGGGGCTGATGCTCGAGTCGATCTCCGAGCGGCTGATGGAGACCGTCCACGCTGGATCGCCGTCCAAGCACCCCGCGCGCAGGATCGAGACGATCGCCACGGCCGGGGAGCTGCGAATCGCCTTCACCACCGGGATCCTGGTGGGGATCGGCGAGACCGGGGATGAGCGGATCGCCTCACTCGAGGCGCTCGCCGAGCTTCATCGCAAGTACGGGCACATCCAGGAGGTGATCCTCCAGAACTACGTCCCGCACGAGAGCTACTACGGCCGCGAGCCGGCGCAGATCGCGGGTGCTGCGGCGAGCGAGTACTGGCGGACGGGGATGTGGTCGGGCCCGCAGCTCGACGCTCCGGCCTGGGCGTGCCCGGTCACGCTCGATGACATGAAACGCCTCGTCGCGGAGACGCGGCGGCTGATGCCCGGCGTCGGGATCCAGGTTCCGCCGAACCTGTCCGACTGGTGGCCGGAGCTGGTGCGCGCCGGCGCCACCGACCTGGGCGGGCTCAGCGCCAACGGCGACCACATCTCGCCCGAGCATCCGTTCCCGTCGCCCGCGCAGGTGCGAAAGCTGCTGCACGCAGACGGATTGGCGCTGACCGAGCGCCTGTGCGTGTATCCCGAGTACATCGATCCGCACTGGGTCTCGGAGGCGGTGCTCGACGTGATCAAGCGCTGCTACTGGTCGTTTATCCCGCGTCGGGGGTCGGGTCGGCGGGGAGGCGTCTCGATCTCGGACGAGGCCGCGCCGCGGGCGGTCTCCCGCGCACGAGTCGGCCTCCCGCTCACCGCTGAGGAGCTGACCGCGCTGTTCGCCGAGCGCCGGCCGTCAGTAATCGAGGAGATGCGGTGCGCCGCGGACGAGCTCCGCGAGGAGCTCGCGGGAGAAACGGTGACGTTCGTCGTCAACCGCAACATCAACGTCTCGAACATCTGCGTGGTCGGCTGCGCGTTCTGCGGGTTCGGCCAGTCTCGTCGCTCGCCCGACGCGTACGAGCAATCGGCCGAGGAGTTCGCGAGCCGCGTACTGGAGGCGGTCGACTTCGGCGCCACCGAGATCTGCATGCAATCCGGGATCCACCCCGACTGGGGTGTCGAGGACTACGAGAAGTGGCTGCGGCTCGCGCACGAGGTCGCGCCGCACCTGCACCTGCATGCATACTCGCCGATGGAGGTCGCCCACATGTGCGACGTCAGCGGGCTGCCGCCGCTCGAAGTGTTCGAGCGGCTGCGGGCGGCGGGGCTCGGCTCGACGCCGGGGACGGCGGCGGAGGTTCTGCACGACGGAGTCCGGGAGCGGATCTCCCCGAACAAGCTGCCCGTCGCCCGCTGGATCGAGATCATCGAGGCCGCGCACGCGGCGGGAATCCGCTCCACTGCGACGGTGATGTTCGGACACATTGAGGAGCCGTGGGAGCTGGCCGAGCACATGCGGGTCGTGCGCGAGCTCCAGGAGCGAACGGGCGGATTCACCGAGTTCGTGCCGCTGTCGTTCATCCCGTTCCACACGCTGCTCGGGAGGACCCACGGGATCGAGGAGATCTCGACCGAGGAGAACCTCAAGCACACCGCCGCGTTCCGGCTGGCGCTCGGACGCTCCGTCCGGAACCTCCAGGCGAGCTGGGTGAAGATGGGGCTCGACGCGGCGACCGAGTCTCTGCGCTGGGGCGTCAACGACCTCGGCGGCACGCTGATGGAGGAGTCGATCTCGCGGATGGCGGGGAGCTATCACGGGGTAAGGCTCGAGCCCGCGGACCTGATCGCGGCGGCTCACCGGGCGGGGCGCCCGGCCGCGGAGCGCACCACCCTGTACGAGATCCGCCGGCGCCACGAGCTCCTCGCGACAGCGACGGCATGAGCGTGTCCGAGCGGCCGCCTTCGCTGTTCGCCGGCGTCGAGCCGCTCGAGGTGTTCGTCGACCTGCTCGCGGATATCGACACGGACACGTCCTCGACGGAGTTCTACGACAAGATCTGCGAGGCGATCTGCCGGCTCACCACGATGCGCAGGGCGGCGATCTTCATGGCCGACGCCGCGCGCCGGAGGGTCAGGGCGGTCGGAGCGCACGGGATCTCCTTTGGCCAGCTCGCGCCGCTGCGCCCGACGCTGGTCGACACGCCGATCGCCCAGCGCGCGCTGCTCGAGGACAAGGTCGTCGTGTCCGATCGCGTCGAGGACGCGGTTCCGGCGGAGTACGGGAAGATCCTCGGCCTCACCACGATCGTGTGCACTCCGATGAGCGCGGCCGGGCGTGCGTACGGGGTGATCTGCGCCGACCGCGGCGGCGGGCGGTTCGAGCTCTCAGACGGCGAGCGCCACCTCCTGTGGACACTCGGGAAGACCGCCGCCCTGGTCGCTACCGCGCGCAACGCAACCCGCCAGCAGGAGCGCGCCCGGCGTCTCGGAGAGCGGCTGGGGCTGGCGCGCGAGATCCACGAGCGGGTGCTTCAGCGACTGTTCGGCGTGTCGCTGGCGCTGAGCGCGGAGCAGCCGCTCGATCGGGAGGGGCGCGAACGCTGCCGGATCGAGATGGAGGAGGCGCTCGGCGATCTGCGACGGGCGCTCGAGCGCCCGCTTGCCCCGCTTCCGCGCGAGACGGGCACGACGCTCCACGCGGAGCTCGAGCGGATGCAGAGCACCTCCGATGCGACGGTCGAGATCGATTGGCCGCGCGGGGTCAGCGTTCCCGGTGACCTCGAGCCGCTTGCGCAGTCGGTGCTCGCGGAGGCCAGGCGGAACATCACCAAGCACGCCGCGCCCTCGCTCGTGAAAGTGGCGGTCTCGCGAGACGCCGACACGTTCGCGCTCGAGGTTCGCAACGACGGGGCGCGAGACGGGGCTCCGGGCGCCGGCATGGGTCTCCGCCTGGCGGCGTTCGAGGCGCTTCAGCAGGGCGGCGTGGTGGAGTTCGGGCGCAGCGATCCCGACGCCTGGCGCGTCCGTCTCGTGGTGCCGCTCGGCCGGCCTTGATGAGCGCCGAGCGGCGGCTTTCAGTTCTGGTCGTCGACGACCACGAGGTGGTGCACTGGGGCTTCCGCGTGCTCCTGGGCGAGCAGGCATGGGTTGAGCGCTGTCTCGCGGCCCGGACCGGAGCCGAGGCGCTCGAGCTGGTCCGCAGCTTCGAACCCGACGTCGCCTTGGTCGACCTGTTCCTCGCGGGCGAATCGGGCGCCGAGCTGTGCGAATCGATCCGGAAGGCGTCGCCGTCGACCCGGGTACTGTTGATCTCGGGCGCGGGGAGGATGTCGCCGGCGGCCGCGCGGGCCGCCGGCGCGTCGGGATTCGTCTCCAAGGACGCCGGCGCCGCCGAGGTCGCGATGGCGGTCCGCCGGGTGGGGATGGGGATGACCACGTTCGCGCCCAAGGCCGACCAGCCGTCGCCGCTTCTGTCCGAGCGGGAGCGGGAGGTGCTCGAGCTGATCGCCGCCGGCTCGACCAATCGCGAGATCGCCGAGCGGCTGTACCTGTCTCCGCACACGGTCAAGGAGCACACGAGCGCGCTGTACCGCAAGCTGAACTCGCGCAACCGCGCTGAGGCCGTGCAACGGGCGCAGCGAATCGGCCTGCTTGAGTAGCCTCCGGCCCTCAAACCAGAAAGGGGCACGATGCCGAACGCATTGTCGGAAATGGACGAGCACCTGCTCGAAGAGTCGGAGTGGGACTTCTCGGACCTGCGCGCGCTCTACATCAACTGTTCTCTGAAGCGCTCGCCCGAGGTTTCCCACACCCAGGGGCTCGGCGACCGCTCGATCGCGATCATGGAGCGACTCGGCGTGTCGGTGAAGTCGATTCGCGCGATCGACCACGAGATCGCGACCGGCATCTACCCGGACATGACCGAGCATGGGTGGGAGCGCGACGAGTGGCCCGCGATCTACGAGGACGTGCTCGCGTCCGACATCCTCGTGCTGCTCGCGCCGATTTGGCTCGGCGAGAAGTCCTCGGTCTGCACGAAGGTGATCGAGCGGCTGTACGGGAACAGTCACCTGCTGAACGAGGCCGGCCAGTACGCCTACTACGGGCGCGTCGGCGGATGCATCATCACCGGCAACGAGGATGGCGCCAAGCACTGCGCGATGAACATCCTCTATTCACTCCAGCACCTCGGCTACGCGATCCCGCCGCAGGCCGATTCCGGGTGGTTGGGGGAAGCGGGGCCAGGGCCCAGCTACCTCGATCCCGGCTCAGGTGGCCCCGAGAACGACTTCACGAACCGAAATACGACGTTCCTCACCTGGAATCTGCTCCATCTCGCCCGGATGCTCAAGGACGCTGGAGGGTTCCCGGCACATGGGAACCAACGAGCGTTGTGGGACGCGGGCTGCCGCTTCGAATACGACAACCCCGAGCATCGGGTGTAGGGAGAAAAATGGACCAGCCCTAGATGAGGTCAGGATCGCACATGACTTCGACCAGCGCCGGCCCTCGATAAGCGGCGGCTTCCCCGAGCGCCTCGTCGAGCTGCTCCGGTCGCTTCACCCGGATCCCCAAGGCCCCGCAGATCTCCGCGTACTTGGAGAAGTCGGGGTTGTGCAGCGACGTCTGCCAGACGTCCCAATCGCCGGCGCGCTGCTCCTTCGAGATCTTGCCGAGCTGGCCGTTGTTGAGTAGCACGTGGGTGATATTCATGCGGTGCTTAACGGCTGTCAGTACCTCCGCCATGTACTGGGCGAAGCCGCCGTCGCCCGTGACCGCGTAGATCGGCCGCTCCGGGGACGCCGCCCACGCACCGATCGCCGCCGGGTAGCCGAACCCGATCGACCCGAGGTACCCGGACATCAGCACCGACTGGCTCCCGCGGCACTCGAAGTAGCGGCCGAACGAGTATGCGTGGTTGCCGACATCGACCGCGATCACGGCATCCTCAGGCACGTGCCGGCCGAGCGCCGCGAACACAGCCGCCGAGCTGACCCCGCATCCCCGGTCGTCCCGTGCCCGGCTTGCCTTCTCGGCCCGCCAGATCGCCCAGCGCTCGGCGACCTCGACCCGCTGGTCGACGCGATCCATCGGCGGGTCGCCGAGGAGCGAACAGAAGCGCTCGAGCACGACGCCGATCTCACCCCACACCGGCACCGTCACGGGATGGAACTTGCCGAGCTGAAGCGGATCGACGTCGACCTGGATGATCGGCTTGCCCGCATAGATGCCGGTGTGGTTCGAGAACGAGGCGCCGAGCACCACGAGCAGGTCGGACTCGTTCATCAGCCAGCTCGCCACCGGCGTGCCGCTGCGTCCGAGGACGCCGCACGCGAGCGGGTGGTCGTCGGGGATCTGGCCCTTGGCCTTGAAGGTGGTGATGACCGGCGCGTCCAGCCGTTCCGCGAACGAGATCGCCTCGTCACGGTGAAAGCGCGCACCGTGGCCGAGGATCAGCACCGGTCGCTTCGCCGCCGCGAGAAGCTCGACGGCCCGCGCTACCGCGTCGTCGGGCGGCGAGATCTCGAGCGATGTGATCCTGCCCTCGGGCCCCGAAGCCTCACCCGCCGCCGGCAGCGTCTGGACCTCGTCCGGGAAGATCAGGTGTGCGGGGCCCTGCTGGAGGATCGCGTGCTTACAGGCGAGCGTCATCAGCTCGGCGTGCTTGGAGCTCTCGAGCACCGTCTGCGTCCAGCGCGCAACCTTGCCGAACGCCGCTGAGAGATCGACCTCCTGGAAGGCGCCCGGGCCGAGCACCTGGGTGTCGACCTGTCCGGTCAGGGCGATCACGGGCGCGCGGTCGACGTTGGCGTCCCACAGCCCGGTCAGCAGGTTGGTGGCCCCGGGACCCGCGATCGTCAGGCAAGCGGCGGGACGCCCGGTCAGCTTGCCGTACGCGGAGGCGGCGAACGCCGCGGCTCCCTCATGGCGAATCCCGATGTACGTAAGCGCACCCGCCTCCTCCTGGCGCCGGAGCGCGTCGGCGAGGCCGAGGTTCGAGTGGCCGACCATCCCGAACACATGCCTGACGCCCCAATTCACCATCGTCTGCGCCATCACGTCGCTGACCGTCGTGGCGTGCGGCCGGTCGGGCTCGACGCCGACGTAGATGCCGTCCTCGCGGATGTCGATCGGGAAGGTGGGGACGCTGTCGCCGAACGGTGAGCTCCCGTCCAGCGGGCAGTAGTCGTAGCCGTGCCAGGGGCAGCGCAGCATCCCCTTCTCGATCGAGCCCTCGCCGAGCGGCCCGCCCTGATGCGGGCAGCGGTTCGAGAGCGCCGCGTAGCGGCCGTCGAAGTGGGTCAGCGCGAAGCTGTGCCGCCCGGCGGTCACGGTCTTGACGCGTCCTTCGGGCAGCTCGTCGGCGGCGAGCACGTGGTGCCAGATCAGTCCGTTGCTGGGGCTAGATTGCGACATTAATAGGCCTGTTAGGAAAGCGCGGTCAGACTGGTAATCGGCGTGAGCGCCATCCACTTTACGAATCTGTTAATCGTCGTGGCACTCGCGTTCGCGGCCCCGTTCGTGCTGGGACTGGCGCCGCGGCTGAGGCTGCCCGCGGTGGTGCTCGAGATCGTCGCCGGGATCGTGGTGGGTCCGTCCGGCCTCGGCTGGGTCAAGATCGATGAGCCGGTCGAGATTCTCTCGTTGCTGGGGCTCTCGTTCCTGCTGTTCCTCGCGGGGACCGAGATCGACATCCGTCGGCTGAAAGGGCAGACGCTGCGGTTGACGGCGCTGGGGTACCTCGTGTCGCTGGTGATCGGCGTCGGCGCGGGCCTCGCGTTTCACGCCGCGGGCCTGGTGCGCTCGCCGCTGTTGATCGCGATCGTGCTCGCTTCGACCTCGCTCGGTGTGATCGTGCCGGTGCTGAAGGACTCGGGCAACGTCACCTCGAGCTTCGGCCAGCTCGTGATTGCGGCCGCGTCGATCGCCGACTTCGGCGCGATCATCCTGCTGACGCTGTTCTTCTCCGGTCAGCATTCGACCGGCACCGCCGGGAAGCTGATCCTGCTCGGGCTGTTCGCAGCGCTGGTGGCGGCCGCGGGCCTGGCGATCAAGGGGCTCGAGCGGTCTTTGCGGCTGGGGTCGGTGCTGATCTCCCTACAGGACACGACCGCGCAGATCAGGGTGCGTGGCGCCTTCGTGCTGCTGGTCGCGTTCGTCGCGCTCGCGGAGCAGGTGGGCTTCGAGACGATTCTCGGCGCGTTCGCCGCCGGGGCGCTCCTGTCCCTGATCGACCGCGATGAGGCGATGACGCATCCGCAGCTCCGGCTGAAGCTGGAGGCCGCCGGGTTCGGCTTCTTCATCCCGGTGTTCTTCATCGCGAGCGGCCTGCGGTTCGATCTGAACGCGCTGTTCTCGAGCGCCTCGACGGTCGCGCGGGTGCCGCTGTTCCTGCTCGCGCTGGTCGCCGTCAGGGCGGTGCCGGCGTTGCTGTACGGGCGCCTGCTCCCGCGTGGCCAGCAGGTTGCCGCGGGGCTGCTCCAGGCGACCTCGTTGCCGTTTATCGTGACCGCCGCGATGATCGGCCTCCAGCTCAGGGTCGTCTCGAGCCCGACTGCGGCCGGTCTGATCGCCGCCGGGATGCTGTCGGTGATCCTGTTCCCGCTTGCGGGCCTGGCGATCCTCCGACGCGGCGAAGCCGACGATCGCCGCACGACGGCGATGCCCACTCCGGCAACTCCGGTCCTCGGTGTCGAGGACCGCGCGCTGTGCCGGGACGCTCTCGGGATGGCGCGGTGAACAATCCCGGTGCCGAAGCATTCGAGCGGCTCGACGGCCGCTACGAGACGCGGGTGCTGGAGCCATCCCCGCCGGCCGTTGCCGAAGGCCCATGGTTTGCCGACGATCCAGTCGCCCGCGGCGAGGTTCCCGCCGGGCGGCGGGTCGTTTCGCCGGTGCCTACGGGCGACGTCAGCTGGGAGGAGCTGGCGGCCGGCGACGAGGGGCTGCGAGAGTGGTGTGCCGAGCGCTGGCTGGCCGGGTTTCGACGGCTCCGGCCTGCTCCGGCCACGCTCGTCGACACCCGGTTGGGGCTCCATCGCGTCGCCGAGCAGGTGATCTCGCCCGCGCGCCGGCACGCCAACACGAAGATCGCCCTTCGCTACACCCGCGGCGGCTTCGGCACCCCCTTCTTCGGTGACGACGTGCAGGTGCGAGTGCTTGCCGACGATCTGATCGTCGAGCAGGCGGGCACCGAGCGCAGCGCAAAGATCTCGACGCTCGCGGCGGCGGCCGAGCACATCGGCCGCAAGCTCCTCCCGGATGACGTCGAGCTGGACGACGAGCCGCTCGAAGTTGATCCAGACGCTTCGCGCTTCCTCGGTGACTGGTACGGGTTCGCCTGCAACGTGCTCGAGACGCTCCGTGCGCAGGCGGGAGAGGCTGCTGATCCATCGCGCGTCCAGCTGTGGGCCGAGCACTTCGACCTGGCGGTGGAGCTCGGGCGAGAGGACGCCGGCCAGCGCGCCGGGTACGGCCTCTCGCCGGGAGACGAGCATCACCCGGAGCCGTACGCATATGTCGTCCCGTGGGTTGCCCCCACCCCTGGCGAGCTGTGGCAGGCAACCGGGTTCCCCGGTGCGGAACTGTCATACGCCGAGTTGCTCGACGCCGCCGATCAGCGGGCGCTCGTGCTCCAGTTCCTCAGTGAGCGGTTCGCGGCGCTGACCGGGTGAACTTGCGCGGCCATGCGGCGGCGCCTATCGTGCCGCCATCGCCGATCTCGCCCAAGCGCTGCGTGGCAAGCGTGTTCTGATCACCGGCCCTGGCCGGGGGATCGGAGCGGCGCTCGCGCTCGAGCTTGCGCGTTACGAGGCGCGTCTCGCACTCGTCGGTCTGGAGCCTCAGGCGCTGGCCGAGGTGGCCGAGCGCTGCGGCGAAGGAACGTTCGTCGCCGAGTGCGATGTGTCCGACAGTGACCAGATCACCGCCGCGGTCGATGCCGCGGCGGAGGCGCTTGGCGGCCTCGACGTGGTGGTGGCCAACGCCGGCATCGCGACCGGCGGTCCGCTTCGCTACCAGGACATCCGCTCGTGGGAGCGGGTGATCGAGATCAACCTGCTCGGCGTGATGTACACCGATCGGGCTGCGCTGCCGCATCTCGAGCGCAGCCGCGGGTACCTGCTGAACGTTTCGTCGTCGGCCGCTGCGCTGCGTGGGGCTGGGCTGAGCGCGTACTGCGCGGCAAAGGCGGGCGTCGAGGCGCTCAGCGATTGCCTTCGGATCGAGGCTCGGTCAGCGGGGGTGGCGGTCGGCGTCGCCTACTTCCTGTTCCTCGACACCGACATGGTCAGGGATGGAGAGCGGGAGATGCCGGCTTTTCAGCGCGTCAAGGACAGCCTGCCCCGGGCGTTGGGGCGCACCTACCCGCTGGCTCCGGCAATCGACCAGCTGGTCGAGGCGATCGAGGGCCGGAAGCGGCGCGTCGCCTACCCGAGGTGGGTTCTGCCGCTGTTGTCGCTGCGTCAGCTGTTTGCCTCCACCATCGTGGAGCGCTTCTCGGCTCGGAGCGCCGCGGACGGGATCGAGGAGTACCGGCAGATCGCCGAGCACGGCGGCGCGGGTGCCGCCTCCGCGAGCGAGCGCACGCGCCAAGTGGCCGGGCTCTAGCCGAGTCCCTTCTGGCGTAGCTCTCGGCTGGCCGAGTCGCTCTTCGGCAGCTCGCCGAGGCCCATGCCCCTTAGAACCGTCGGCGCCTTCGTGAACTGGATCTCGCGGTAGTCGACGACCTGCACGTTGTTGCCCCACGGGTCGTGAAAGTCGAGGGATCCAGAGGCAGCTACCGGGACGTCGGCCTCGCGCAGGGCCGCGCGCACCGCCTCCTTGTCGTCGACGACCAGCCCGAAGTGCCTGGCCGAGTCGGGCGGCTGTGATCTTCCGGCGGAGAGCGCGATGAACTGGTCGCCCATGTCGATGAACGCCATGCGCCGTCCGATCCGGCCCCGCAGCTCGAACTCGAAGAAGCGGCGATACCAGGCGATCGCCTCGTCGATGTCCCCGACTTCGAGGGCGACGTGGTTGATCCCGACGAGCCGTGCCGCGCTCATTCGCCCCTCATCAGCCACTCCATCACGGGCAGCTTGACCGCGTTGGGCAGGTAGCGCGATGCAAGCATCGCGGTCCGCATCGGCAGGCCGGGAACGACCACGCGCTCCCCGGCTGCGAGGCCCTTGACGCCGGCACGCGCGGCCTGCTCGGCCGAGATCAGGGCTGGGCGGGGAAGAGCCTTCTCGAACGATTGGCCGCCCTTCACCTGCCACCCGGCCTGATCCCAGAACTCCGTCTTCACGGGGCCCGGGCACAGGGCGGTGACCGTCACTCCCCGGCCGGCGAGCTCCTGGTGGATCGCCTCGGAGAAGCTGAGCACGTAAGCCTTGGCTGCCGCGTACCCCGCTGAGTAAGGCATCGGCTGCATGCCCGCGGTCGAGGCGACGTTCAGGATCGCACCGCGCCCGCGCTTCACCATCGCGGGTACGAATGCCGAGCTCAGCGCGACGACCGCCTCGACCAGCACGCGCACCTGCTGGAGCTCGCGTTCGGCCGGCGACTCGTGGAAAGGCCCGCCGGTCGCAAACCCCGCGTTGTTGACGAGGATCTCGACGTCGACTCCCAGGTGGGCAATTCGCCCAGGGAGCCTGGAACGAGAGGCGGCGTTTGCGAGATCGCACGCGAGTGCGTGCGCGCGGATTCCATGAGCGTCGTGAAGCTCTCCGGCGAGCGCGACGAGCCGGTCCTTTCGGCGCGCCACAAGCACCAGCCCGTGCCCGCGGGCCGCGAGCTCGCGCGCGATCTCGGTCCCGATCCCGGCAGAGGCGCCCGTGACCAGGGCGGCGGACGAGGGATTTGGGTCCGGGAGGCTCACGCCCTCAATTGGACCACATCCCCCCGAACGGGGGGAAGTCCACGATAAGGCTGTATCCCCGCGAGCGCTCCCGCGTACGCTGGGTGATGGGTCTCACGGCCATAATTTTCCCTGGACAGGGCAGCCAGACCACCGAGATGCGGGAGCTCGTCGCCGATCTGCGGCCGGACCTCCTCGAGCGGGTCGTCGCGGCCGTCGGCGAGGACCCGTTCCCGCGCGTGGATGACGGCACGCAGTTCGCCCAGCCGGCGATCTTCGTCGCGAGCCTCGCGGGCTGGGATTCGCTGGGGCACCCCGACGGCGATTTCATGGCGGGCCATTCGCTCGGCGAGCTCGCCGCGCTGGTCGCTGCCGGTTCGCTGGCCGAAGGCGACGGGATCGAGCTTGTGGCGCTCAGGGGGCGGCTGATGGCTCGGGCCGGTGAGCGCGAGGGCGACGGCGGGATGCTCGCGCTGCTCGGCGCAGGAGCTGCGGAGCACGCAGCCGAGCTCGCCGAGGCGCACGGCCTGTCGGTCGCCAACGACAACTCCCCCCAGCAGATCGTTCTGTCGGGCGCCCGCGCCGCGCTTCCGAAGGCCGCGGAGCACGCGGAGGAGCTGGGGCTGAGGCCGAAGGAGCTTCCGGTAGCCGGTGCGTTTCACTCGCCGATGATGGCCTCGGCGGTGCCGGAATTCGTCACCGCGCTCGCGGAGGTGAGCTTCCGGACGCCCCGGGTACCCGTCCTGTCGGCGGTCACCGCGATGCCATTCGAAGACCCGCGCGAGCAGCTCGCCCAGGCGCTGACCAAGTCCGTGCGCTGGCGGGAGGTCGTCCTCGCCCTCCACGACGGGGGCGTCGAGGAGTTCGTCGAGGTCGGTCCGGGCCGGGTTCTGACCAGCCTGATCAAGCGCACGCTGAGAACGACGGAGCTCGCCGGTGCCTGACCCGACCGCCACGACGACCGTCGAGCCCACCGCGCTCGGATTCCCCGCTGCCTTGCGCCGCGCCGCGATGCTGTCGCTCTCGACGCTGTTGCCCGAGGGCCGCCTCACGAACGAGGAACTCGCCTCTCGCCTTGGCGTGACCGAGGACTGGATCTTCTCGCGCACCGGCGTGCGCGAGCGCCCGATCGCGGGCCCGGAGGATCGCCTGTCGGATTTCGCCGCGCGCGCCGGAGCGGCTGCGCTACGTCGGGCGGAGGTCGATCCGGGCGAGGTTGACCTGGTGATCGTCGGAACGCTGACCCAGGATGAGCTCACGCCTAACACTGCGCCGCTGGTCGCGGACGCGATCGGCGCTCGCCACGCCGGCGCCGTCGATGTTGGCGCGGCCTGCACGGCGTTCCTGACCGGGCTGCAGCTCGGGACCGCGCAGATCGAGGCGGGGCGTGCCGAGTGTGTGCTTCTCGTCGGCGCCGACTTCGTCTCGCGGATCACCGACTACGACGACAAGCGCTCGGCGCCGCTGTTCGGCGACGGAGTCGGCGCCACGGTGCTTGGAGTGGCCGACGGCGAGCACGGAGTGATAGGGCCGATCATCCTCGGGTCGGACGGCTCGCAAGCACAGGCGATCCAGATAGGGCATTCAGATCGGCTGCTGCGAATGGACGGCCCGGAGGTGTATCGCAACGCCGTGATGCGGATGAGCGAGGTGACCGTCGCGGCCGTCCGCCAGGCGGGGCTGACGCTCGCCGACATCGACCTGTTCGTCTACCACCAGGCCAACGGTCGCATAACCCGTGCGCTCGGCGAGAGGCTCGGGCTGGCTCCCGAGCGCGTTGTGGACTGCATCGCAGGGCTTGGGAACTCGTCTGCCGCGACGCTCCCGCTGGGGTTGATCGCTGCCCACCGCGATGGGCGCCTGCGGCCCGGAGCGCGGGTGCTCTTGTGCGCGTTCGGCGCTGGCTTCACGTGGGGCGGAGGCGTGCTCGAATGGGGTGGGATGGCCGATGACTGAGCGAGCTGGAGCCGCGCTCGTCACGGGCGCCTCGCGCGGAATCGGCGCGGCGATCGCGCGCGCGCTCGCGCGCGACGGCTGGCCCGTGGGCGTCAACTACCGAAGCGAGGCCGAGCGAGCAGGCGGCGTGGTCGATGAGATCGAGCGCACGGGAGGGCAGGCAGTCGCGCTCGCGGGCGACGTGGCAGATCCCTCGACACCCGACCAGCTGTTCGAAGCGCTCGAGTCGCGGTTCGACCGCCCGGTCCTCGTGCTGGTCAACAACGCGGGCATCAACCGCGACGACCTCACGCCTTCGTTGCGCGACGAGCAGTGGGACGCGGTGATCGACACCGACCTCACGGCGGCGTTCCGTCTGACCCGCCGTGCGCTGCGCCCGATGCTCCGGGCGCGCTCGGGGCGGATCGTCAACATCTCGTCGGTCGTCGCGCTCCGCGCCAACCCCGGACAGGCCAACTACGCAGCCGCCAAGGCCGGTTTGATCGCTCTGACCAAGACCGCCGCCGTGGAGGTAGCCCGCCGGGGCGTTACAGTCAATGCGGTAGCGCCCGGCTGGATTGATACCGAGATGACGGCCGGCGTCGCCAGCGACCTGCTCGCCGCGGTTCCGGCCCGCCGCGCAGGTACTCCCGAAGAGGTCGCGTCGTGCGTGCGGTTTCTAGCCTCCGACGAGGCGAGCTATGTCACCGGTGCCGTGCTTACGGTCGACGGCGGCCTATCCGCCTGAACAGAACTAAATCCGAAAAGGAGCAGGACATGTCAACAGTCACCAAAGAGCAGGTCGAGGCCCGAGTGGTCGAGACGCTCGCAAGCTTCGGTCCCGACGCGGATCAGATCACCCGGGAGTCCACCTTCCAGGAGCTCGACATCGATTCGCTCGACCTCGTCGAGCTCGCGCAGGTGGTCGAGGACGAGTACGGCGTGGTCCTCAAGGGCGAGGACATGAAGGATCTGCGCACCGTCGGCGACGCCGTCGATCTGATCGTCAGCCGGGCTGAGTAGATCCAGAACTCCAAGTGAAGCGAAGAGTCCTCATAACCGGAATCGGCGCGGTCACGCCGCTCGGCGTCGGCGCGCGGACACTGCACGAGCGCTGGGCCGCCGGCGTGTGCGGGATTCGCGACGGCGCCGGCGCCTGCGACGAGTTCGAGCCGAGCGACCACCTGTCGCTCAAGGAGATCCGCCGCCTCGACCGCTTCGCGCAGCTCGCGGTCGTCGCCGCCGGAGAGGCCCTGGCGCAGGCCGGCTGGGAGCAGGATTCTCCCTATGACGCGCTGAAGATTGGATGCGTGGTCGCAACGGGAATCGGTGGGATCGGCACGGTTGAGACCCAGCACGACATGATGCGCGATCGCGGAGCGGAGAGGGTTTCCCCCCTCGGGATCCCTCTGTACATGCCAAACGCGGCCGCTGCGGCGGTCTCGATGAAGCACCATCTCCAGGGCCAGTCCTACGGGGTCGTCTCGGCTTGCGCGAGCGGCGCGCACGCCGTCGGATCGGCGATGCGGATGATCCAGTACGGCGACGCCGACGCGGCGGTGGCGGGCGGAAGCGAGGCAACCCTGACCGAGTTCGGCTTCGCCTGCTTCAACGCCATGCAGGCGCTGTCCCCGTCCGGGATATCGCGTCCGTTCGATCTTCGGCGCGACGGCTTCGTGATGGGCGAGGGGGCGGGGATCCTCGTGCTCGAGGAGGCTGAGGCCGCGCGGGCCCGAGGAGCGACGATCCTCGGAGAGGTGATCGGCTATGGCTCGACCTCGGACGCCTTCCACCTGACCGCGCCCGAGCCGAGCGGAGAGCCCGGTTCGCGTGCGATCGAGCTGGCTCTGAAAGACGCCGGACTTGCGCCGCAGGACATCAGCTACGTCAACGCCCACGGCACGTCTACGCCGCTCAACGACGCCACCGAGACTGCGGCGCTCAAGCGCGCGCTCGGCGATGAGCGGGCCAAGCAGGTTCCGGTGTCATCGACCAAGTCGGCGATCGGTCACCTACTCGGCGCCGCCGGGGCGGTCGAGGCGGTGGCGACCGTCGAGACGCTCCGCACCCGCGTGATCCCACCGACTCTCGGCTACGAGGTGCCAGATCCCGAGCTCGACCTCGATTACGTCCCCGGCGAGGCGCGGCCGCTGCTGGCGGCCAACGGCGGCCCACCGGTCGCGGTCTCGAACTCGTTTGCGTTCGGGGGGCACAACGTGGCGCTGGTGCTGAGGGGCGCGCCGTCATGAGCGCTACCGCGATTCCGAATCGTGAGCTGCGCGAGCGGACGCGCGCTCCCGCGCCATCGGGCGCCGAGCGGCTGAGCCCGATCGAGCGGCTGGAGGCCCTCTGCGATCCCGGAAGCGTCCAGCCGATCCGGACGCGCGTAACCTCGCGCGTGCTCGGGGATCGCGCACGCGACGGCGACGGCGTGATCGGCGCCACCGGCGCCGTGGGCGGACGGCCGATAGCGTGCTACGCCCAGGACGGGTCGTATCTCGGCGGCTCGCTCGGCGAGCGCCACGCCGAGACGATCGTGCGTGTGCTGCAGACCGCGGAGCGGGCCAGGGTTCCCGTCGTGGGATTCGTCGAGTCGGGCGGCGCCCGTATGCAGGAGGGCACCGCCGCGCTCGCGGGCTATGGCCGGATCTTCCGCCACACGGTGCGTCTGACCGGGGTGGTGCCGCAGATCTCCGTGGTGTCGGGAGCTTCGGCGGGCGGCGGCGCCTACTCCCCGGCGCTCACCGACCTGATCGTGATGACCGCCGACGCGGCGATGTTCTTGACGGGGCCCGGCGTGGTGCGCGAGGCGCTCGGCGAGGAGATCGATGCCCAGTCACTTGGAGGCGCGCGGGTGCACGAGCACAACGGGGTCTGCCATCTCGTCGAGCGCGACGATCGCAGCGCCGCGGCGCGGGTCCGGGACATCCTCTCGTATCTGCCCTCGTATGCCGGCGAGCGGGTGCCGCGCGCCGAGTCGCTGCCCCCCGAGCTCGAGGACCCCGCCGCTGTCGTGCCGTTCGAGGCACGCCGGGCGTATGACATCCGCGAGGCACTGCGCGGAATCGTCGATGCCGGGTCGCTGCTCGAGCTGTGGCCGCGCTGGGCACGCAACGCGGTGACGGCGTTCGCACGAATCGACGGCCGCCCTGTCGGCATCGTCGCCAACCAGCCGCACTACCTCGGGGGCGTGCTCGACGCCGCAGGCTCCGAGAAGGCTGCCCGGTTCGTCGGCTTCTGTGACTCGTTTGGGCTGCCGCTGCTCGCTGTCGTCGACACACCAGGCTTCATGCCGGGCTCAAAGCAGGAGCAGGCCGGGGTGATCCGGTATGGCGCCTCGCTCGTCCGGGCGTTTGCGTCCGCGCGCGTGCCGAAGCTGACCGTCGTCCTGCGCAAGTCCTACGGCGGGGCTTTCATCACGATGAACTCGCGAGATCTGGGCGCCGATCTGGTGATCGCGTGGCCCGACGCCGAGCTCGGGATCATGAGCGCGCGCGCAGCGGTCGGCATCGTCAACCGCCGCGAGCTGAGCGCGGCCGACGATCCCGAGGCCGAGCGCGGACGGCTCGCTGACGCTTACGCCGAGGAGCACCTGACGGCCGAGGCGGCGGCGGCAGGTGGGTTCGTCGATGAGATCGTCGAGCCCCGAGCGACGCGCGCACGTCTGGCGTGGGCGCTGAGCACCCTGGCTGGGGCACGGCCGCCCGCTCGCCCGTGATCCTCGCCGGCAAGCGCCTCCTGATAACGGGTGTCATCACGAAGGACTCGATCGCGTTCCACGTCGCCGAGCGGGCGCAGCGGGAGGGAGCGTCGGTGCTGCTGACGAGCTTCGGTCGCGTGCGCCGCCTGACCGAGCGCGCCGCGCAGCGTCTCGGAGAGCCGGTCGAGGTGCTCGAGCTCGATGTCAACAAGCCCGAGGATCTGGCGGCCCTGACCGAGACTCTGTCTGACCGCTGGGGCTCTCTCGACGGGGCGCTACACGCGATCGCGTTCGCGCCGCAGGACGCGCTCGGCGGCAACTTCATGGCGACCCCGGCTTCGAGCGCGGTCGAGGCGTTCCAGACGAGCGCGTTTTCGCTGAAGGCGCTCGCGGCATCGCTCGAGCCCCTGATGAGCGGCGGCGGGAGCATCGTCGGAATGGACTTCGATGCCGCCGTGGCGTGGCCGATCTACGACTGGATGGGCGTCGCCAAGGCTGCGCTCGAGTCGGTCTCCCGCTATCTCGCACGAGATCTGGGGCCGAAGGGGATCCGGGTCAATCTGGTGTCGGCCGGGCCCCTCGGAACCTTGGCCGCCCGGGGAATCCCTGGGTTCGAACGACTCGCAGACCTGTGGCGTACGCAGGCGCCGCTCGGTTGGGACATCGACGACCCGGGCCCGGTCGCAAACGCGGTCTGCTTCCTGCTCTCAGACCTCGCGCGCGGGATCACCGGCGAGATCGTGCACGTCGACGGCGGCTTTCACGCGGTCGGCGCCCCGGCGAACTAGCAGCGGCACCGATTACCCTCGGGTGATGGAGCGGTGGCTCTCCAGCGAGCGCAACGTCCGGGTCTGCGCCGTCCTCGGCGCGGTCGCGATCGCGTTCTCGAGCATCCTCGTCAGGCTCAGCCACGCGTCGCCGTCGACGTCGGCGATCTTCCGGTGCGCGTATGCCCTTCCGGTGCTCGGCTTGCTCGCCTGGCGGGAGGACCGCCGACACGGGCCTCGGTCCTGGAGCGAGCGGCGAACCGCAGTCGCCGCCGGGGTGTTCTTTGCCGCCGATCTGATGCTGTGGCACCGCTCGATCGCCGACGTCGGCGCGGGTCTTGCGACTGTGCTCGCGAACGTGCAGGTGGTCCTGGTGCCGCTGGTCGCATGGATGGTCCTCGCGGAGCGTCCGGGGCGCAAGGTTCTCGCCGCGTTGCCGGTCGCGCTGCTGGGGGTGCTGCTGATCTCCGGCGCGCTCGAGCACGGTGCGTATGGCCGGAACCCGACCCGTGGCGCGATCCTGGGCCTCGGCGCCGGCATCGCGTACGTCGGCTTCCTGCTGCTGCTGCGCCGTAGCGGGGCGGATCTCCGCAGGCCTGCCGGTCCTCTGTTCGACGCGACCGCCGTCGCCGCGGTGTTGTGCGTCCTCGGCGGCGAAGCTCTCGGCGATGCCCATCTCGTGCCGGTCTGGCCGGGAGCGGCCTGGCTGATCACGCTTGCGCTGACCTCGCAGGTGCTCGGATGGCTCCTGATCGCGGCGTCGCTGCCCCGCCTGAAGGCCGCGCTGGTATCCGTGCTGCTGACAATCCAGCCGGTTGGGTCGGTCGCGCTTGCCGCGCTGATCCTCGGCGAGTCGCCGAGCGCACTTCAGCTGATCGGCGTTGGGATCGTGCTCGCCGGGCTGCTCGTCGCCACCGCTCCGAAGCGGTCTCTATCTGAACAGGTCGTGCGTCTCCGGCCGGATCATCGCGACGGCGCCCGGGCCGTCGCCGGCGATCACGTGGCGTCCAGCGCCGCGAACCAGCACCACCGGCTGAAGGCCGTCCTTGGTCCGCGCCAGGTCGGCCGCCGCCGCGAGCTCGTCGACGACCGCAATCCAGGTGGCCCGCAGCTCCCGCCCGAACGCATCGAGGCGACCGCGCCAGTCCTCGAGCGGTCCGATCCCGGCGCATCCGATCGCGATGTCGGACTGGCCTTGGCGCCACGCTCGCCCGAAGGAGTCGGTGATCACCACCCCCGGGCTCACGCCGAGCAGCGAACGGAGCCCCGAGCGCAGCGCCCGCGCTGAGGCATCGGGGTCTCGCGGCAAGAGCACGACCGCATCGTCACCGCGGACGTTCGACGCGTCGACGCCCGCGTTCGCGCATACGAAGCCGTGCTGCGTCTCGCAGATCAGGACCCCATGGGCGGCACGGAGCACCTTGCGGGATTCGTCCAGCACGACCTGCACGTGCCTGGGGTCCTTGCCGAGCTCACGGGCCAGGGCGGTGGCCCGCTCGCCGGGGACAACGGCCGACAGCGCGCGTAAGCGGCCCTCGGCCTTGGAGACGATCTTGTGCGCGACGACAACGACATCGCCATCGCGAACACCGCCGTCGCAGCCGGGTAGGGCGCCCGCGATGAGCTCCGCGATGTCATCCCCTGGAGCGATCTCAGGCAGCCCTACGAGCGCCGTAACGGTCACGCTCGGGGTGGGCTCCATGCCGGCGGCTCCCGTCGCGCACTAGGCGCGGCTTCGCGTGAGTTGGCGCAGGGCCCCTCGGGTGTGTGCTGCTCTGCCGTGGATCGACTCGAGCGCGACGTACAGCTGCTCGAGATCATCGGGAGTATCGATGTCGAGCGCGAGCGACGACACCTCGACGACCTCCGCTGCGGTTCCGTCCCGTTCGGCGTTCGCCTGGTGCCGGGCACAGCTGTCCGGTCCAAACGCCGGCTCCAGCGAGTCGGGCGGCGTCAGCAGCAGCCCGTTGGTCCCGGTGCCGTGCCGATCGGGAACGATCGCCACAGCCGGCGCCGGATCCCTGCTGATCAGCTCATCGACCTCCACGGGGTCGAGGAGCGGGCAGTCTCCGGGGACGAGCAGCGCACGTCCCGCGCTGGCCCGGCATGCAGCCAGCACCCCGACCGCCGCCGCGGCGTTGTGGCCTCGCTCGTGATCGATGAGCACGCTTGCGCCATATCCCCCGGCGACCTGCGCGGCGTGGTCGTCCGCGGTGACCACGAGGATCTCATCGATCCGCTTGGCACGCCGGAGTGCGACCAGAACGTCGCAGTACATCGCCTGCGCGATCACGCGCCGCGTCCCGATGTCGAGACCCTCGTCGAGCCGTTGCTTGGCCTTGGCGAAGGTCTTCACGGGCAGGATCGCGAACGTCCGCATCGGCGGAAAACCTACCCGCTCACGACGCCAGCGCCAGTGCGAACCGCAACGCCTCCTCCGCCAGTCTCGCTCGAGCCGCAGGCGCATCCATCAGCACATCCGTCTCGAGCACCGGAAGCAGCGCGGTTCGCTGATCCGCCACAAGTCCGTCGAGCAGTCCTTCGTAGCACCCGACGACACCGGCGCTGCTCAGCGGGCGGCGCTCGAGCTCGAGGAATTCGGCAGTGGGACCCTTCAGCACCGCGCCGCCGACAAGGGGGCTGACGGCAACGACCGCGGCGGCGGTGTTCCGCACGGCGGCTCGGATCGAGTCGATCGCGAGGATCGGCCCGATCGAGGCGATCGGGTTCGAGGGGCCGATCACAACCGCGCGGGCGGCCGCTATCGCCGCGAGCACCTCGGGCGTCGGCCGCGCTGCCCGAGCCCCGCGAAAATCGACCGCGTCGACTGGACCGCGACCTTTGCCGGCGATCATGAACTCCTGGAAGGACCACCAGCGGCCGTGGGCCAGCACGCGCGTTCGGACGGGGACGTCGCACATGGGGAGCACGCGAGCCTGGACTCCGAGCGCCGCGGTGAGCGCAGCGTGCGCATCGGTCAGGCGCGCCCCATCGCGCAGCGCACGAGCGCGCTCGATACCGATCGCGAGATCCCTGTCGCCGAGGTTGAACCACACGTCGGCGCCCAGCTCACGGAGCCCGTCCATGACGCTGAACGTGTCGCCGGCCAGGCCCCAGCCGCGCTCGTCGATCCGATCCGCCAGCCAGAACGTGACGAGATCCGGATCGGGCGATACGTACGCCCCGTAGATCTCGATGTCGTCGCCGGTGTTGGCGATCACCACGAGCTCGCCGGGCCCGACGACGTCGAGCATGCCGCGCGCAAGCTTCGCGCCGCCAGTGCCGCCGGCCAGGAGGACGACCGGCCCACTCATAGCCAAACCGGCCCGCTCACAGTCCGGTGATCTTGACCCCCGCCCGGGCCTTGTGCCGGACGTTGATCGAGATGATCAGCGCTGTCAGCTGCTCGAGGATCCGCGCCATCTCGAGCGCACCGCAGTCGACGGGACGCAGGCCCTCGATCAGCGCTACGAGCTCGGCGACGGCGTGCTTGTCGTCGCGGTCCTCGCCACACAGCAGGATGTCCTCGTCGAGGCGGTGGTCGAGGTCCGCGAGCAGCGCCGCGCTGATCGTGTGAAATCCCGAGACGACGCGGACTCCGTCAGGAGCCATCTCCTGCGCCTGCTGCGCGGCCGATCCCTGCCAGACGCCAAGGGTCCGGGTGGCCTTGCCGCTGACGGCGGCGGCCAGCGGGACCGTCGTGTCGATCAGCACCTGACCGGCTCTGAGGGCGCCTTTCAGGTTCGTCAGCGTCTCGGAATGGTTGCGGAACGGGACGGCGAGCATCACGAGTCGCGTCTCATGCACCGCCTCGCTGTTCTGAAGCCCGGTGAACGAAGCGCTGCCAACGAGCTCAGCGGCCCTGCGCGCGGCCTCGTGCGCACGCCCGGCATCGCGCGAGCCGATCACGATCGGCACACCTGCTCTGCCCAGGCGAAGCGCCATCCCGAACCCCAGCGCGCCCGTGCCGCCGACGATGCAGAGGGGTTCGTGCACGGCGGCTGAGTCTATGGCGCGCATGGATAATGAGTCGTTCCGTGACCCGCGTGGCGCTGATGTTGGGCTTGCTCGCAGTGGGCAGCCAGATCGCTCGGGCAAATGGGATCGGCGAGCAGCCCCTGGCGGTGCGCGCGGCGTCGTTGTCGCAGAACGGCCAGGAGCTCGTCTGGAGCGTGCAACTAGCCCATCCCTTCTCCCCGGCGGCGCTGAGCCGGCATCATCGTTCGCTGTGCCTGCTGATCGAGCGCGTCGCGAACGCGTCGGTCGCCGGGCAGGTCTGCGTGGTCGGTCCTCGGCGTGGCGCGAGCCAGCCGCGGCTCGAATACACGGCGGTCACCGCGAGCGGGCCCGGGCACCCCGCAATCATCGCCGCGACCGTCACCCGGGCGAATACAAGCGAGCTGAGCACGAGCTTCCTGCCATCCGGCATCGGCCGCCGGTACAGCTCGATTCGCTGGCAGGTGGTGAGCTCGGTGAGCACTCAGACCTGCACGGGACCGTTCCGTGGGCGGGTGGGCTGCTACACGACGTTTCCGGGCAAGCCCGCACTGGCGAGGCTCCACATCCCTCGGCTGGTCGGGTGTGTGCCAAGCGGGCCTGACGTCGCTTCCCACGGTCCGACGAACGTGCGCGAGGTCGCGCTCACGTTCGACGACGGCCCCTGGTACGACACGCCGCAGTTCCTGTCGGTGCTCGAACGCGAGCACGTCGTTGCCACCTTCTTCGAGATCGGCGAGCAGATCTCAACGTACGGTCAAGGAGGCGCGATCGAACGGCGGATGCTCGCCGATGGCGACATGATCGGCGATCACACCTGGAGCCACGCCAACGTCTCCGGCGGAGGGAGCTTCGCAGCCGGTCAGATCTCGCAAACCGCTGCTGCGATCCGCAAGGCCACCGGCGGCTTTGAGCCGTGCCTGTTCCGGGCTCCGGGCGGCGCGGTGAGCCCATCGCTGATCACGCTGGCGCGGTCGATGGGGTTCACCACGATCCAGTGGGATGTGGATCCCCGCGACTGGGCCCGCCCCGGAACGAGCGCGATCTACGGCAACGTGGTCGCCAACGCCCACAGCGGCGCGATCGTGCTCCAGCACGACGGGGGCGGTGACCGGTCGCAGACGCTCGCTGCGCTCCCCCAGGAGATACATGCGCTACGCGCCGCGGGCTATCAGTTTGTGACCGTCACCGAGATGCTTGGTCAACGCCTCATCTATAAGTAGGAGGATGAGCGAACTGCCCGAGAGCGTCCGGATCCGCGAGGTGGGGCCCCGGGACGGCTTTCAGAACGAGCCCGAGGTGATCGCGACCGCCGACAAGATCCGGCTGATCGAGCTCCTCGGGCGAACCGGCCTGCGCCGGATCGAGGTGACGAGCTTCGTCAGGCCGGACGTGATCCCGCAGCTGGCCGACGCCGAGGAGGTCCTCGAGGCGGTGCGGCTGCCGGATCCGGTCTCGGTGAGCGTGCTGATCCCGAACGAGCGGGGGCTCGAGCGGGCTCTGGCTCATCGTGATCGATTTCATGAGATCAACGGCTTCCTGTCGGCGTCCGAGACGCACAACCAGGCGAACGTCGGCCGCTCGGTCGATGAGTCGCTCGCGGGCCTGCGCGTGACGTTCGGGCGAGCGTGTGCCGAAGGGCTACGGTGCGAAGGCGTGATCTCGACCTCGTTTGGCTGCCCGTACGAGGGTCACGTCCCGGCCCAGCGAGTGCTCGAGATCGCCGATGCCCTGGTGCAGGGGGGATGCGAGGAAGTCGGCTTCGGTGACACCACCGGGATGGCGAATCCACTCCAGGTCCGGGAGTTCTTCGGCGCTGCCCGGGACGCGCTGCCCGGCGTCGAGCTGACCGCCCACTTCCACAACACTCGCGGCCAGGGGCTTGCGAACGTGCTCGCCGCGCTCGAGGCCGGGGTTGAGAGCTTCGAGTCGAGCTTCGGAGAGCTCGGAGGCTGCCCGGTACCGGCCGGGGCGACGGGGAACATCGCCACCGAGGACCTGATCTCGATGCTCCACGAGATGGGAATCCAGACGGGCATCGATCTCGGCGCCGTGATTGCGGCGTCGCGCGCAGCGCAGGAGGTTCTCGGGCGGCCGCTCGGGAGCCATGTCCTGTCCGCGGGACCGGTGGTGTGGCGGTGAGCGAGCTCGAGCACGCCGACGAGCTGGCCGCGGCAGTCGAGCGCTCCCGGGCCGGAGGGCCCGAGCGCCACCGCGAGAAGGCGGCCGCGCAGGGCAAGCTCCCGGTGCGCGAGCGCGTGCAGCGCCTGCTCGATCCAGGATCGTTCTCCGAGGAAGGGCTGCTTGCCAGCTGGGAGCAGGAGGGACTCGGCGCCGAAGGCGTGGTGACGGGCATCGGCACGATCGGCGGCCGTCCGGCCGCCGTGATGGCCAACGATCCGACCGTGAAGGCGGGCTCTTGGGCGCCAAAGACGGTCGAGAAGATCCTCCGGATCCAGGAGCGGGCGCTGACGCTGCGGATCCCGCTGGTGTACCTCGTCGACTCGGCCGGGGCGCGGATCAACGAACAGGTCCAGATGTTCCCGGGTCGCCGTCACGCGGGGCGGATCTTCTTCAACGAGGTTCGCCTTTCGGGCGTGGTCCCGCAGGTGTGCGTGCTGTTCGGCCCGAGCGCAGCCGGTGGCGCCTACATCCCGGCGTTCTGCGACTTCGTGATCATGCGCGACGGGAATGCCTCGATGTACCTGGGCTCGCCGCGTATGGCGGAGATGGTGATCGGCGAGAAGGTCACGCTCGAGGAGATGGGCGGAGCGCGGATGCACACCTCGAAGAGTGGCTGCGGCCACGCGCTGGTCTCCAGCGACGAGGAGGGAATCGAGCTGGCCAAGCGCTACCTGAGCTTCTTCCCCGGCTCGTTCGTCGATGAGCCACCGGGGGCGCCGCCCGCCGCGCCCTCGTCAGATCGCCCGATCGGCGAGCTGATCCCGCTCGATGAGAACAAGCCGTTCGACATGCGAGAGCTGCTCGACGGGCTGATCGACGATGGCTCGTTCCTCGAGGTCCATGAACGGTGGGCGAAGGAGCTGATCGTCGGCTACGCACGGTTCGACGGGCGCGCGGTCGGGATCGTCGCGAACCAGCCGAAGGTCAAGGGCGGCGTTCTATTCGTGGACTCCTCCGACAAGGCGGCGCGGTTCATCTGGACCTGCAATGCGTTCAACATCCCCTTGCTGTTCCTCGCGGACGTGCCGGGGTTCATGATCGGGACGCAGGTCGAGCGCGAGGGGATCATCCGCCACGGAGCGAAGATGATCAGCGCCGTCTCCGAGGCGACGGTCCCGAAGATCTCTGTGATCGTCCGCAAGGCCTACGGCGCCGGCCTGTACGCGATGGCCGGGCCCGCCTTCGACCCCGACTGCTGCATCGCCCTGCCCACCGCCTCGATCGCGGTGATGGGCCCCCAGGCGGCGATCAACGCCGTCTACTACAACCAGCTCCAGGCGATCGAAGACCCGGAGGAGCGCGAGCGCCGAACCGAGGAGCTCCGTCAGGAGTACGCGAAGGACATCGACATCCTGCACCTTGCGTCCGAGCTGGTGATCGACGCCGTGATCGCGCCCGAGGAGCTTCGCCAGGAGCTGATCCGGCGCTTTGCGCTTGCGGCCGGCAAGCATCGAGCGTGGCCGGCCAAGCACAACCCCGTGACGCCGGTATAGCGGCGGGGGGGTTGCCGGTGACTGTGTTCGATGAGTCGGAGCTGCTCGAGGTCGCCGTGCGGGCTGCGCAGGCCGGCGCGCGCGAGCTGAGCGCGCGGTTCGGGCGTCCGCAAGACGGCGTGCAGACCAAATCGGGTCCGACGGACCCCGTGTCCGAAGCGGACCTGGCGGCCGAGGCCGCGATCCGGCGGGTCCTGTCGGAATGTCGCCCCGGTGACGCGATTCTGGCCGAGGAGGGAGGCGCGAGTGGCGATGGCGACATCCGCTGGCTGGTCGACCCGCTCGACGGAACCGTCAACTTTCTGTTCGGGATCCCTGCGTTCGCCGTCAGCATCGCGTGCGAAAACGCTGAGGGAACGCTCGCTGGGGTTGTTCTGGATCCGCTCCGGGATGAATGCTTCGCGGCTACCCGCACCGGTGCCTCCACGCTGAACGGCGAGCCGCTCAGCCGCCCGGAGCGCTCGAACAAGCTCGAGCTCGCGATCGTCGCGACCGGCTTCGCCTACGACGCTCAGGTGCGCGAGCGCCAAGGTCGGGTGGTGGGCCGCTTGCTGCCGCGGGTGGCAAACATCCGGCGCGTCGGTGCGGCGGCGCTCGATCTTGCATGGTGCGCGTGCGGACGGTTCGACGCGTACTACGAGCGCGGCCTCAATCCCTGGGACACTGCCGCAGGGGCGTTGATCGCCTCTCGAGCCGGGCTCGTCGTGAGAGAGCTGCCGGTGGCGGCGCTGGAGCCGCCTGGGGTGATCGCCGCGCCGTCGGAGTTGATCGACGAGCTGATGGCGCTCGTGGTCGAGCCGTAGCCGCGGCGCTCGCTGGCCGCATGGGCCCGTGGCGTTCGCCGGCCCCAATACACTCAGCTCGCCCGCGGCGGTGGCGAAATCGGTAAACGCGATGCCCTCAAAAGGCATTGCCCCAACGGGCTTGTGGGTTCGAGTCCCACCCGCCGCACCTAGGCCCTCAGGCAGGAGCGGGTCTGGCGGGAGGAGCGGCTGGGGGGAGCTGGCCGCGCCGGCGCGCCTCTTCCGCCGGGACCTCCAGCTCGACGTTCCACGCCTGCGCGAACCCCATCATCGAGAAGAAGATCAGAACGGCCTGCACGGGCACGAGCAGCAGCGTGATCAGGCCCAGCAGGTCCGGGCCGAGGCCCTTCCCTCCGAACAGCGTCTGCGGGGCCCCGAAGCCGGCATTGTTTCGATCGAACCAGCTCGTGCCGGTGATCCCCGTTCCCGCAACCAGGCCGGCGAGCAGCAGCAGGATCGCGAGGGCCGCCGCGATCGGCAGCAGTCCACGCGTCCACCGCCTCCCTACGTAGAACGCAATCAGCACATACACCAGGCACCAGACGAAGTTGACCGCCTTCATCCCCTCGAGCTTCGACCAGCCGCCGATCGTCACGATCAACATCAACACGACCGAGACCAGCAGCAGCATCACGACGACCGCCTTGGTCGTGTGGCTGGCGGCCTTGTCCCGGTTGGGGTAGACGACGACGTAGCCCGGCGTGATCGTCCGATGTACTGCCACTGCGGGGAACATATAGCCTCGCGCACCGGTCGGGCGAGGCTGGCTGAGAAACGGCAACCCCGCTTAGAATCGCATGCGTTCGCGGGCGTGGCGAAACTGGCAGACGCGTCAGGTTTAGGTCCTGGTGGGCTAACGCCCTTGGGGGTTCGAGTCCCTCCGCCCGCACTAGCGCTTTGGCCCCACGATCCGTTCGAGTATCGCAACGCTGTCGCGATGCGCTACTGACATGTTCCGGTGGTTCGACTGGGTAACCCGTATGCCGAGCAGCTCG
>CATPBV010000090.1 GCA_955652345.1 uncultured Solirubrobacteraceae bacterium
CCGGGCGGCTGCCCGAGTTCAATGCAGTCGTGAACTCGGTGATCTGACCCTGGAGGGTGATCCGGCCGACGGCACGGGTGGTGCCAACGTTGGTGAACCACATGTTGCCGTCGGGTCCAGGCACGATCCTCAGCAGGTCACTGCCCGTACTCAAGCCGGCGGAGAACTCGGTGATCTGCCCCTGGGGCGTGATCCGGCCGATCGCCGAGGTGGTCCCGCGATCGGTGAACCACAGGTTGCCGTCGGGCCCGGGCGAGATTCGATATGGCATGCTCCCCACGTTTAGGCCGCTCGAGAACTCGGTGATCTGCCCCTGCGGGGTGATCCGGCCGATCGCCGAGGTGGTTCCCTGATCGGTGAACCACAGGTTGCCGTCGGGCCCCGGCGCGATCCCTTCGGGGCCGCTGCCGGCGTTCAGGCCGGTCGAGAACTCCGTGATCTGCGCCACCGGATCGGCAGCAGCCGTGTGCGCTGTGAGCGCCGCGCCAATCGTGAGCAACACCGCAGCCACGAGCGCGCGGCCCCGGCGTCCAGCGATATCAAGATGAGATGAGAACCGTGCCATACCCAACATCATCGGCAGTATCAGGGCTGGCTTAGGCACAAACATACGCGCGCTGATCAGCGCACGATCTGAAAGTAGACGCTCTGACTCGCCCCGGTTTGGGTGCCGACGGTCGGGGTCGCGCTCAGTGTGTAGGCGCCCAGTGCAACCCCGCTGGCTCCCGCCTTGCCGTCAGGTGCGCCGCCTGGGCTGAGCAACAAGGAGCTGAGATCGAGAGCGGGCCGCAGGAGTGCGACGACAAGCCGGGCTACAACGCGCTGTTCCTACATGATCCCGACGGCCTCAAGCTGGAGATCCTGCATCGCCCGAGCGAGCGTGACCTCGCGCGGCGAGTCGAGGACCTAGCCGCCCGCCTGGGTGATCTCGAAAGCCGCCTCTAACCGGCCGCGGTTCGATCGCTGACCGCAGCACTGGTTTGGAGAACAAGCGATGCCGCGACGTGGTTGAATCCACGCCCAACTGTCACCAAATCAGGGAGGTGCCGATGAGTTCAAGACCTCTGACTCGGGTAGGCGCGGCGGTTGCGGCAGGCCTCGGGGTAATGGCGTTGGCTAGTGTCCCGGCCGCAGCCCGTCCGCTTCACATCGCGATCAAGCACCGGTTCGGGCACCCGCCGACCACGTCGCAATGCCTTAAGACTCTGGGAATTGCCTGCTACAACCCGGCGCAATTCCAGCGCGCATATGACATGGGACCGCTGTACTCAGCGGGCCTGAACGGTACGGGGAAGACGATCGTGATCGTCGACTCGTTCGGATCGCCCACGATCGAGAGCGATCTGAAGACCTTCGACAGCGAGCAGGGACTCCCGGCCCCGCCGTCGTTCCGGATCATCACTCCTGCCGGCCCGATTCCGAAGTTCGACCCGGGTAACGCCACCATGGTGGGCTGGGCGGAGGAAACATCGCTCGACGTGGAGTACGCCCACACGATGGCCCCCGGAGCCAACATCCTGTTAGTCGAGACCCCGGTCGCCGAGACCGAGGGCGTGACCGGCTTTCCTCAGATCATTGCTTCCGAGAACTTCGTTATCAATCATCACCTCGGCGACGTGATCAGCCAGAGCTTCGGGGCCACGGAGGAGACCTTCCCCAATGTCGCCAGCCTGCTCGACCTACGCAGCGCCTACAAGAACGCACTCAGGAACCACGTCAGCGTGCTCGCCTCCTCGGGCGACTTCGGTGCGACGGACGCCGAGTTGAACGGAGTCAGCCTGTACGCGCACCGTGTGGTCGGCTGGCCGACCAGCGATCCACTGGTAACCGCGATCGGCGGAACGCAGCTTCATCTCACCGACAACGGCACGCGGACCGCTCCGGACAACGTCTGGAACGACACCGAGCTGCTGCATAGCCCGGCCGCCAGCGGCGGCGGGCAGTCGCACGTGTTCCCCCGGCCCGACTATCAGAACAGCGTGCAGAGCGTGGTGGGGGACGCGCGCGGGATCCCGGACGTGTCCCTGAGCGCAGCCGTCAACGGCGGCGCGAACGTCTACCTCGGATTCACCGGTAGCGGGATCACGCCCGGCTGGTACGTATTCGGTGGCACCAGCGAGTCCTCGCCTCTGTTCTCCGGTGTGGTGGCGGTAGCCGATCAGGCCGCCGGCCACGACCTTGGGCTCCTGAATCCGGCGCTGTATGCGATCGGAGACGGCGCGGGCTCGGGCCTGGTCGACATCACGCTCGGAAATAACTCCGTCTCGTTCAGGCAGCATGACAAGACGCACCACGTCGTCGGGTTCGAGGCAGTCCCCGGCTACGACATGGCGAGCGGCCTCGGTACGGTCGATGGTGCCAAGCTGGTCGCCCAGCTTCAGGCGTTGCCCCATCACTGACCGCTGACCTGCCGTCGCGGGCCTTGCGTCCCCCTAGGGCGCGAGGCCCGCGCTTCTAGCCTACGCCCCGCTCAGCGCCGCGAGCAGGCCACTCGGCGTCTGCGCCCGGCTGACGTGGAGCCGGGGCCACGTCAGCGGCGCGGCGGTGCTCTCGGTGATGCCTGACTGGGTCGTATAAGCCATCGTGAACCCAGCGGCACGCACCGCCTGCACGACGGTCGCGTCGAAGGCGCCGTACGGATACGCGAAGAAATAGACGGGGTGACCGAGCACCCGCTCGAGCACTTTCCGCGAGCCCGCGACCTCCGAGGTCAGCTCGGCCGGGGTCAGCGTCGGCAGATCGAGGTGGTGGGCCGTGTGGTCGCCGACGTCCATCCCGGCCCGATCGAGCTGCCGGATCTGAGCTGCGTCCAGGAAGCCCGGCTCGTTCATCCGGCCGGTGATCACGAAGAAGGTGGCGACCATGTGCCAGCGCTCGAGGGCCGGCAGGATCGTGCGGACATCGTCGACGTAGCCGTCGTCGACGGAGATGATGATCGGATGCGATGGCAGCGACGCGCCTCGGTAC
>CATPBV010000091.1 GCA_955652345.1 uncultured Solirubrobacteraceae bacterium
ATCGAGGATCTCGGGTCGGCGAATGGGACATTCGTGAACGGCGAGCGCGTGCGCGGCCCTCAGGTGCTCGAGGTCGGCGACACAGTGCGGATTGGCTCGACAACCCTGCGCTTGACCGATGTCGGGCAAGCGCCGATCTCCCCCGCCGCCGCCGTCCCGCCAGCCGCCGCGCCGAGTAGGCCCCGCGCCTCGGGAGCTCGAGTGGCAGATCAGGAGCGGCTCACCTCCGAGGTTCCGCTGGGCTCAACCTTCGCGGGGTGCCGCGTCGAGGCGGTCATCGGCCACGGAGACATGGGGATCGTCTACCGGGCCGACGAGCTCGCGCTCCAGCGCCTTGTGGCCCTCAAGCTCATCCTCCCCGAGTACTCCCGGGAGGAACGCTTCCGCGAGCGCTTTCGGCGCGAGTCGAAGCTCGCGGCGGCGATCGACCACCAGAACGTCATTCCCATATTCGATGCCGGCGACGAGGCCGGCCACCTCTACATCACGATGCGTCTCGTGGAGGGCACCGACCTGCGCGCGCTGATCGCTGCACAAGGGCGCATCGAGCCGCTACGAGCCGCGCGGATCGTCCGCCAGGTCGGAGCGGCGCTCGACGCTGCACACGCTCGGGGAATGGTGCACCGCGACGTCAAGCCCTCCAATGTCCTGCTGGCCCGCGAAGACTACGTGTACCTCAGCGACTTCGGGCTGGCTAAGGATGCCGCCTCGGCCAGCGCACTGACGCGCCACGGGTCGATCGTCGCAAGAGCCGAGTATGTGGCGCCCGAGCAGGTGCTGAACCAGCGCGTCGACGCGCGCGCTGACGTCTACGCACTGGGATGCCTGCTGTTCGAGGCGCTCACCGGCGAGCCACCGTTCGCCAGATGGAAGGAGGGCCCGCAGGCGCTCGCCCACGTCGACGCCCCGCGGCCCTCGCCAGCGGATCTGTGCCCCGACATGCCTCGCGACTTCGACGATGTGGTGCACCGAGCGATGGCGAAAGATCCAAGCGAACGCTATCCGTCGGCTGGCGACCTGGGGCAGGCGGCGCTCGTAGCTGCTGGAGGGTTGCGCCGGGCACGTCCGTGGTCGTTTGTAGCCACCGGCGAGGCGGCTCCCGTTGGCGACAAGCCGAGGGAGCCAGAGCCGCTCGCTGCCGCGCCTCGCGCACCGGTCCGCGGCGGTGTCAAGGCCGGCGGGTTCGAGGTGCTGCGCTGGGCAATCGCGCTCGCTGGGCTGGCGATCGTGGCCGTCGGCATGGTCGCCGCACTCAGGGGCATCTCAACTCTCTGACGGGTCCGCGAGGGCGCGATTACGCCGTGCCACGGGCGCGCGATTCAGCGACCGTCGGCGGCGCACTCACCGCGGGGAGCGCCAAGTGGCACAGCAACTCGAGACTTGGGGACGGCTTGGTCGGAGATGCGCCGAAGGCACCTATCGAGGCCACGTAGATCGTGCCGGTGCCCTGCGTGGCTGCGGTTGCGGTCTGCGCGGGCAACAGAGCGCCGCATAGGGCCGGCGCGCCTGGTTCGCCTCCTGGGCCGAGGAAGTTGTCGTAGGCGCTCTTGCCGTCGTAGTTAATACCGTGCACGATGATTACGGCAAGGCCCTGGTGGATCTCCGCGGCAACCCCAGGACCAAGTGTGAAGGTCCGCTTGTAGCGGATGTTCCCGACCGCCGGATACAAGCTAGTAACGAGATGGACCGCTGGACTCGTGTCGCCGTGTGTTGTCAGTGACGAAACCACACCGCCGTAGAACTTGTCGCCCACGCTCGCGCTGATGAACGGGTGGCCATTGAATACTTGCGCCGCCGAGGCCGGAGGGCAATTACCTGTGCCGCCGTGTATATGCATGAGATGCACGGCGTTGAGCAGGCCGTTGGTATTGACGGTGACGGTCGCGACGTTCCCTTGCAGCTGGACGGTCGCGTTCCCCAAACCGGTGACCCGGTTGGTCGGTACCGGACGCACAGCCGCCGCAAAGGTCTGCCCCGCTGGCCCCGGCGATGGGCCCGGTAAGACCAACACGATGATCGCCGCTATCGCCGCCGCAGCCACCAGCACCCCGGCCGCGGCCAGCCATCGATTCCTCTTTGGCCGTCGCCCGTCGGCGCCGCGTCCGCCGCGGTCTGGGGGCATTGGGGGGGCTGACGATCCTCCGGGCGTAGCGCCTTCGCTACTCGTGATGACGGTTGCGCCTGCCGGCACTGCTGACATGCCATGCTCGGCACCCGGGGGGACGGTCGTGGGCGGCGGCTCCGGCCACCCGCCACCCTCAGTGCCCGCGGGAGCCGCCGTGGCCGGCTGGTCCGGCCAGCCGCTACCTTGCGTACCCGCCGGAACCGCCGTGGGCGGTGGCCCCGGCGGAACCGTCGTCGGCGGCTGCTCCGGCCACGCGCCAGGCTCCGTGGTCGTGGGGACCCGGCTCTCCTCGCCTGCAGCCGGAGGCGGTTCCGGTTCGGCGCTGGCTGCGGTCGGTGCCACGGCGGGCGGTGCTTCTTCCACCTCGGGGGTTGCCTGTTCAACGGCGGGCACACCGCTACCGGTCGGCCTTGCTTCGCCGATTGCGACGATCGTTGGCGGCCCCGTATAGCGTGTACCGTCCAGTGCGGCGGCGGCATCGCGGGCGAAGTCCCCAGGCGACAGATAGCGGCCGTCGGGCTCCTTTGCCATCGCCTTCTCGATCACCTCGCCAAAGGTCGGGTACAACGCGCCTAGCGCTTCAGGGAGCGCCGGGGGCGGCTCGTGCACGTGAGCGAACAACGTCGCCACGGAGTTCTCACGCTCGTACGGCACCTTTCCGCTGAGCATTTCGAAGAACACGCATCCGAGGGCATAGATGTCCGTGCGAGCGTCAGTGGGGTTGCCCGTAATTTGCTCCGGCGCCATGTAGTCAACGGTGCCAACGACAACCCCTTTCGAGGTCAAAGCACCGACGTTGTCGGCCCGCTTTGCAAGCCCAAAATCGGTGAGGTACCCATGCTCCTCCCCGTCCCTCACCGTGATCAGCATGTTTGCCGGCTTGACATCCCTGTGTACGAGACCTTTGGCGTGGGCGGAGTCGAGCGCACCGGCAAATTGCATGAGGAGGTCTACCGCACGGTCCGGATCAACCGCGCCGGTCTTCAGGAGAATCTGGCGCAAGTCAGTTCCATAGACGTAGTCCATGACTAGGAACAGCATGCCCTCATGCTCCCCCGCGTAGTGGATGCCCACTACGTTCGGGTGATGCAGCGACGCGGCAATGCGCATCTCGCGCTTGAACCGGTCGCGGAAGTGAACATCATCGCTCAGCTCGGGGGCAAGTACCTTCACCGCATAGATCCTGCGGAGCGCGACGTTGGTCGCGCGGTACACGACCCCCATCCCGCCACGGCTGATCACCTCGTCGATGCGATAGCCCCCGATAAGGGAGCCACGTTCGAGTTGATCGCCTCTCATCTGCATTCTTGGGAGCTCCGACTTAGCGGCGGTGATGGCCCCTCGATCGATCCCCGACGAGCCGCCGGCCGCCGAGCATAACGTGGGGCGGCACGCTGTCAAGTCGCGCTCGATTCGCGGCGCGAGGCAGCTAGCCGGGCTCGTCGAGCCGCGGACCGCCGCTCGTCCTCCGTCGTGGCTGCGGCGGAATAGGCCGGTTCGTGCGAGCAACCGGCCGTGCGGGCGGTCGCTTGTCATCCGGTTAGCCGTGCAGCACGGTTCATCGGGGCCCCTGCCGCGCGTCGAGGGGGGCGCGCCTGGGCACCTACGACTGCGAAGGCGCTCCCAGCATGGCGCCCAGCCCGGCGATCGCGTCACGGAGGGGGTCGTCGGTGGTCGCGGTGACGGCCCCAACGACTCTCGAAGCTACCTCATTCTCGGACCGCCCGCCGACTACCGCACGCCTGCGTCTGGTACATCGAATGCGTCTCTCGCGGTCGTACATGGGACTGGCTTCGAACGAGCGTCAACGCGCCAGCACGAGGTCAGTCGATATCGCCGTGAGCGGACTAATCTTCTACGAGCGTTTCGACCGCATAGTCAACGAGGTAGCGGCTGCACATGAGACGTGTCTTCACGGCAGGGGTTCTAGTCGCGCTGGTCGCGCTGGCCGGCTGCGGCAGCTCCGCTAGCTCGCGCTCTACCCCTGCCACCGGAACGTCCGGTGGCGCGACGCTGCAGCTTGCCGCCAATCCCAGCGGGAGGTTGTCGTACAGCACGACATCCCTGACCTCGAACGCGGGCAAGTCTACGATCGACTTCACAAACCACTCGCCGCTACCCCATAACCTCACGCTCGCGTCGAGCGCCGGCAAAGTGCTCGGTGCCACACCGACGTTCCATGGAGGGACCAGAACGCTGAGTCTCCACCTGACACCCGGCACATACACGTTCTATTGCTCCCTTCCGGGTCATCGCTCAGCCGGCATGCAGGGTGTTCTGATCGTAAGGTAGCGTGGGTCACGGCCTGGACGGGAGCAGCGCGCGCAGGTCGTCGATCGTGTCGGCTTCGTTGGCGTTCTTGTCCGGTCGGTAGCGCTTGACGCGGGCGAAGCGGAGTGCGACCCCGCCCGGGTAGCGGGTGGACGATTGGACGCCGTCGAGCGCGATCTCGACGACAAGCTCGGGACGTACGAACACCGCGATCCCCCGCTGGCCGGTCTCGCGTTCGAGCAGCTCTGTGGTCTGCCACTGCAGCAGCTCGTCCGTCAACCCCTTGAAGCACTTTCCGACCATCACAAACTCGCCTGAGCTGGGGTCGCGGGCGCCGAGATGGAGGTTCGAGAGCCAGCCTTGCCGGCGACCATGGCCCCATTCCGCGGCCAGCACGACGAGGTCGTAGGTGCGCACCGGCTTGACCTTGCGCCAAGCCTTACCGCGCCGACCGGCCGCATAGGTCGATGAAGCGTCCTTCACGACGACGCCCTCGTGGCCTTCACGGAGCGATTCGTCGAGGACACGCTGCGCCTCTGCCGGATCAGACGTGAAGATGCCCGGAATCTTGAGCTGCGGGGCGATCGCCTCGAGCCTCGCGGAGCGCTCCTGCAAGGGCGTGTCGAGCAGATCCTCTCCGTCGACGTGCAGCAGGTCGAACAGGAACGTCACGATCCCCTCCGGCGGCGCGTCGCTGTCGATCTGAGACACCGTGTGCTGGAAGGCGGCCGGGCCGTCATCGCGCATCCACAGGGCCTCGCCGTCAAACACCGCCTGCGCGACGGGCACGCGGAGCACCGCGTCGACGATTCCGGGCAGAGCGGCAGTGATGTCGTTGAGGTTGCGTGTGTAGATGCGCACCTCAGCGTCGCGGCGGTGGATCTGGATGCGGATCCCGTCGAGCTTCCACTCCACCGAAGCAAGCTCGAAACCGGACACCGCCTCCGTCACGCTCGTGCTCGTTGAAGCGAGCATCGGGACGATTGGTCGGAAGATCTCAAAGCCAACATTCTTGAGTCCGTCCTCCCCGCTGGACATCGCGATCTCCGCCATCCGCGTGAGATCGCCGGACAGCATCAGAGCGCGCCGCGCGATCTCGCCGGACACCCCGGCGGCCTTGGCGACCGCGTCCACCATCACCCCCGCCAGCGCGCCTTGCCTGAGCTCGCCCGTGAACAGCCGCCTGATGAACTCGGCCTCCGGCTCGGTGGCGCGGCCGAGCAGCTCTGCGAGAAGCTGTTTGCGCGTCCTCGCCGATCCGCTCCCCGTGGCCCCTTCAATCTCGTCGATCGCCCGATCCAGGTCGTGGACCGTGAGAGACGGCTCGCCCGCCGGCTGGACTTCGATGCCGTAGATGGTCGAGTAGCCGACACCAACGCGGCCCTGCCGCGGCACTCCGGAGAGGAAACCGACACAGATCGGGACCTCACTCACGTCAAGCCGCCTCAACAGATCGGCGAGGATCGCCACCTTGCGCGAGCGCGAACTCGAGTCGGCGACCTCCTTCGAGGCGGCAACTACATCGGCGAACAGGGTCATTCGCTCGTAGGCGCGCGTACGTGCACGCCAACGGGCTCGATCCCTGCCTCCGGCCCGATCACCCAGATCGTGTCGTCGGCGATGAACGCCTCCTGTGCGGGCGAGCCCAGTGCCGCCACCGCGAGCAGGGTGCCGCCGACCTGGTATACGTCTCGCACCGCGCCGATCCGGAACAGGGATCGCGTCTCGTCCATCAAGTCGCCGCTGCCGGCGCGCAGCACCGTCCGCAGGTCGGCGCGGATCGCGAGTGCGGCCATCGCCGCCGAGATGTTCTCGATCTCGTCGGAGGTCACCGCCGCAACTGCGCGCGCGCGGTCGAGGGAGAGGCGCCGCAGCACCGCAGCGCTGCTGCCCCGGCCGACCACCACGGGGATGTTGTACAGGCGG